>NZ_JAMPSW010000010.1:0-25815 GCF_028484855.1 Providencia sp. PROV033
ATTTTTATTCCTTTTACGCCCTTGCCATTAATTAAAATACTTTTTATTGATAAGTGATAAGGAGTTCTATTATCAACTTTCACCCCATTAATATCTTTCGTTATATTAATGTCATCGAAATTTAACGGCTGAATATCTTTTGAACGCAAAAAAAACTTAAACTGTGAGTTAATGATAATTTGCAATTCATTTTCAATACTTTCATTTTTAGGTGGAATGGATTTTATATTTAATAGGTATATTTTTTCTTGATTAGAACTCAGTGGTTTTCCAGTATATGTAATCCTTGCTGAGCCATAGCTATTGGGTTCAATTCTAAATAAAGCAGGTGTTGCAATAAATGGTGCTTTAACTTCTTCGTCAAACCCCGTCACCCAACTTTGAATTAAAAAAGGGGTTTTATCACTACTATTAAAAATTGGAATTGTAATTTCACGTTTATTATCCATATAGACAAAACGCGTCCCCCCCACACTAATACCTTTAGCTGAAGAAAAAGAAATGAAACAGAAATATAAAAAAACAGTAACATGGATTTTTTTCATATAAATACCGACATAAAATAGAAATAAAGAAGGATGATAAATATCACCCTTCATATTATTATTGATATTTAATACTATAGACCGCACTGCTGTTTGCTTGCCCTGCGGTTGCGACACCTGTCGCTTTATACGCCGCAACATACTCTAATTCAACGGAGTCCCCGTCTAATTCAACTTCTTTCGTATTTTCATACAGCTTTATTGGCGTTACTGCATTCTTTTCATATAGTGCAACACCGACATTTTTTGCCATCCCATTCCCTTGATGTAAAGCAAGAATATGATGATCAACTGAGTCACGTGTCCCTGCAAAATTGACCGTCACTTTAGTATCATCTGGACAATCAACCAATTTAATAATGAAATTGGTTACCCCTGCAACTTCCCCCTGAGAAGACAAGCTTCTTGTTGAAACACGACCAAGATCTACATTTAAATTACGTGATTTACTATCTACAGTGCAAGCTTGCTCGGTTATTTCTCCTGTGAAATTAATTACACCAGAAGCCAGCACGGTTGGTACTGTAAGCATTGCTAAATTTATTCCCAATATATTTAGAGTTTTATTAAAAATATGCATGATTTCTCCTATAAATAGAGTAAATGATATTTGATTTGGATTTTATTAAAGAAATATAGGTAACATTTCTTGTAAGCAAGAAATATAACATCCTATTTTAATTAAGTTAATGAATGGTTATATTCAATTTTTCAAATTAAAATCAAAAATACTTATTAACTTTACATGAAAAATTTAAAATAAAAATTAATTAGTTCAAAAATCATTAAATAAATAGTTTATTATTAAATCATTTATTATGATATTTTTTCCTTTGTAAATATAGAAATCATATTTTACTTTTTCAAAATCAGCATTAACTTCACTTAAAAAGCCCTCCGCTATCAAATCATGAACAATATTTTCAGGAAGCCAAGCATACCCAATAGAATCGCTAATTAATTTAATCGCAGTTTCCGTATTTTTTACTTTAATGACTTGATGACTTTTTATTTTATCCTCAAAATTTGAGGATAAAACAATATGAGGCGTCATCTCAAGCTTGGCATTTATTTTATCTTTGGCCATCGCTGAAGGACATGATTTGGCTCTGTGACAAGTAAGGCATCAACCTCCCCCAGAAATGTAGGGTTCAGTGAGCCCAAATGATGATGAGATATCAATAAGTCAAATTCTTTAAATGTGAATATATCTTCTCGACTCATCAATGTTTTTGTTAATTCAACATCATAATCTTTTCTACTTTTGATTAGCCCTCCAATTTTATGTAATAAACAGTCACTCTCATAAAGTGAGTCAATAACTATTTTTATTTTATTATTTTTCTTATTTATCAATTTTGCTGCTATTTCTAATGCAATCGCTTTATTTGTGACCTCTCGAGATAATGCTAATAACGTTTCCCCTTGCGCCGTTAATATTGCACGTCTTTTTTCCACTACAAATATTTTCATCCCTAAGATTTGCTCTAATTTACTAATAGTATAACTAATTGATGATTGTGTTTTATGTAACACTTCAGCGGCCTGAGCAAACCCACCATAATCAACTATCGCTTGTAACGTTATCCATTGTTCTAATGTCGTTTTTGTTTTATCCATATATCATCCATAATTTAACTAACTATTTCATTCCATTAAGAATATAACAATGTATTTATAATATCACTCCATCATGATGAATTTTTCATGTCCTTGAAGTTTCACCCTGCAAATTAAACTGAAAGAATATCTATTGATAAATAGGTAACGTCTAAAAACAAAAAAGCCACAGGTAGTTATCTCCGTGGCTTTTTATACAATATCACCTTGTATCTAACGATATAAATCCTTGCGCTGATATGGCTCAATTTCACCTTCTTTACGCGTCTTCAACAACTTAAGGATCCAAGTATATTGCTCAGGGTTAGGCTCAACCAAAAATTCTAATTCTTCATTCATACGACGAGCAATATAGTTATCATCCATTCCATCAATATCATCCATAGGTTCGCGAACATAGATATGCAATTGATGATTAACATGGTCGTACACCGGAAACAGTGGGACAATTTTGGCCTTACACACTTTCATCAAACGACCGATTGCTGGTAATGTTGCTTTATAGGTACCGAAGAAATCGACAAATTCGCTGTGCTCTTCCCCATGATCTTGGTCTGGTAGATAAAAGCCCCAATAACCTTGTCTGACTGATGCAATAAAAGGTTTAATTCCAGCCTCTCGGGAGTGAAGGCGACCACCAAAATGGTAACGTGCTTTATTCCATAAATAGTCGGCAACAGGGTTTTTCTGATGGTGAAACATCGCTGCCATATTTTGTCCCATCGCTGCTAATAGCATAGCTGGCGCATCAACCGCCCAGCCGTGAGGAACCATAAAAATCACATTACTCTGTTGCTTCTGTAACTGTTCAATAATTTGTTTATTATGCCACTGAGTACGCGCTAATGTGCGTTCAGCACCACGAACACACAACTCTGCCAACATAACAAAAGATTGCGGCGCGGTTTCAAACATGCGGTCAACCAATACCTCTCTTTGCTGTTCAGTCATGTCAGGAAAACAATAGAGCAAGTTAATTTTTGCACGACGACGAGCGCTTTTTGCCAAACGACCAACCCACTTTCCTATTTTAGCCAACATGGGATCACGGACTTTGACAGGAATGTACGCAAGCGCAACAAACACAGCCGCTCCCATCCAAACTCCCCAATATTTTGGTAATAAATAGGATTTGTGAAATGTTGGCACATAGCCTTTTTTGCTGTCGGTATCTTGTTCTTTATTCATGTTATACCCAAGAATCACGGCTATTTTGATAACCAAAAATGAATGTGTAAGAGCATTACAAAAAAAACTGGCAGACACAAGTATCTGCCAGTCATAGGATGAAGAAACTGAAATAGCTATTTCAATTTAAGCTGCGGCTTGGTCTCTTTGACCAACTCTAAATACTCTTTACGCTCTTTGCCCGTTAAACCGCCTGAGCTTGGTAATTTTGCCGTCAGAGGATTCACCGCTTGTTGGTTTACCCACATTTCAAAATGCAGATGAGGTCCCGTTGAACGTCCTGTATTACCCGATAGCGCAATACGGTCACCACGTTTTACTTTTTGACCTGGCTTCACTAACAATTGGCGTAAATGCATATAACGCGTGGTATATTGGCGACCATGACGAATCGCAATAAAGTTACCTGCGGCGCCACTGTATTTCGCTACAATCACTTCACCATCGCCCACGGCTAACACAGGAGTGCCAACCGGCATCGAAAAATCCACACCTTTATGAGGGGCTACACGACCCGTGACAGGGTTTACTCGACGCGGGTTAAAATGCGATGAGACTCTAAATTGCTTAACAGTTGGGAAACGCAGGAAACCACGTTCTAATCCATTACCTTCGCTATCATAGTAGCGACCATCTTCTGCGCGGAAAGCGTAATAATTCTTACCGCCAGACTGTAAACGAACACCGACTAATTGACTCTGCTCATGTGTACCATTCAGCATTTCACGCCCCATAAGGACCGTAAATTTATCGCCTTTTTTCAGCTTATTAAAGTCAACTTGCCACTGCAACGCCTTGGTAACTTCACGCCCTTCAGTACGCGTCAAACCCGCTTTTTTCGTACTTTGAGCAAATGTGCCATCGATGGAGCCCGTCATCACCGTGTTGGACCAATCGCCTTTGCGGATCTCTTTCACTTCTTCGAACTTATTGGTCGCACCAACACGGTTAAAGATACGCGTTTCGCGACGAGAAACATCCCATGTTAAGGATTCTAATTCGCCATCCGCGTTCAATGTCCAACTTAATGTTTGACCGATTTTTAAGTTACGTAATGATTTATGTTGATTCGAGAGTGTTGCCACATCGCCGGCTTCGATACCAAACTGCGTCAAAATGGACGATAAATTATCACCACTTGAAACAACATATTCATGAGCAAGTGGCGTCGCATCCGCATCAGATGCGTCAGTATCTGTATCAGCAACACCTTCGTCAGGTAACTGTTCGCTACTATCTTGAATTAAATCATCCCCTTCTGTTTCAATCGTAGATTGAGATAAAGGAATGATGGTATCTGGAGAGCTGTCACGTTCATGGGAGGTAGGGATATGTACTGGCCGCCAAATTGCGACGGCCATGGTGGCGACAGTGAGTGTGCTCAACACAATTTTATGGGTCTTGGACAAGCCATTAAATGCCTGCACAATACCACTTGCCATTTGCTGCACTTTAAACTATTCCTCTATGCTTAATTCAGGCAGCTTACGTATTGTTCTGATAACGTCGTCAGAAACTTCATGTAGCTATCTGGTCCAATTGCCAGCCCACTACCAAGTGGGTCGAGAGTACCCATTTTGACTCCCGTATTTTTCGCTACGCTTTCAATAACCGCAGGCCTGAATTGTGGCTCAGCAAAAACGCATTGCGCTTTATGCTCAACCAGTTGTGTTCGTATTTGATGCAATTTTTGGGCACCGGGCTGAATCTCAGGGTTTATCGTAAAATGCCCTAATGGAGCAAGCTGATAGTGTTTCTCAAAGTAGCCATAAGCATCGTGAAAAACAAAATACCCTTTATTTTGAGCCGGTTTTAAAATACTAGCAATTTTCTTATCGCTTTGCGCCATATTTTCTTTGAATTTACGAAGGTTTACGTCCAGCTTCTCTTTTTGATCAGGATAAAGCTCTACTAAACGCGCGTAAATGTCATCGGCTGCCAAATTTGCAATATCTGGGGATAACCAGATGTGCATATTATACTCACCATGGTGATGATGTTCGTGATCCTCATCATGATTAGGCTTATCGGCATGTTGATGGCTATCTTCCTCCTCGTGGTTTTCTGCCATTAATAGCGCATGAATATTTTTCTGTTCGGCTAACGCTAGACGTTTATTCTGAGCTAACCCATTGATCGGTTTCTCTAAAAACATCTCTAATTCAGGACCAACCCAAACAAACAAATCTGCTTGTTTTATCTTTTTTAAATCCGATGGTTTCAGTGCATAATCATGTGGCGAAGCACCATCCGGAAGTAAAACTTGTGTATCCGTCACCCCATCCGCAATTCCAGCGGCAATGAAGGCTAAAGGACGGATAGATGTAACGACATCGGCATTTGCCATCGGCAATATCGATGCAGTTAAAACTGAGGCTAACGTGGCTTTGCAGATGAATTTACGGGTAATAAGTTTCGATTTGTGTATCATGAACATTTTTCCGTGATCTTAAAATTGAAATGTTATAATATAACACAACTTGATTTCTGCAAGATGTTTTCATATGCAACCACTACTATCTTTAAATAAAATTTCTGTTTCATTTGGCGATAAACCCGTTTTAAAAGATGTCACTTTTGCTCTGAACAAAGGTGATATCGTGACATTATTGGGTCCTAATGGTGCTGGTAAATCGACGATTGTCCGCGTGGTACTAGGCTTGCTATCGCCAACGTCAGGTACAATCAACCGAGCCTCATCTCTCGCTATTGGTTATGTGCCCCAAAAACTGCATTTGGACACAACCCTACCTTTAACCGTCAAGCGATTTATGATGTTAAAGCAAGGTGTCCGCGTGGAACATTTAGTCCCCGCACTTGAGCGCGTCAAAGCGACACATCTCATTGACCAACCTATGCAAAAGCTATCTGGCGGTGAAACTCAACGGGTTCTGCTCGCACGCGCACTACTCAATAAGCCCGATTTATTGGTTCTTGATGAACCCGCCCAAGGTGTCGATATTAACGGGCAAGTCGCACTTTATGATTTAATCAATCAATTGAGAACTGAACTGGGTTGCGCGGTTCTCATGGTCTCTCACGATCTGCATTTAGTGATGGCAAAAACGGACCAAGTTTTATGCATTAATGGGCATATATGTTGTTCGGGTACCCCTGACGTCGTGTCTAATCACCCTGAATTCGTTGCTATGTTTGGCTACCGTGGAGCACAGCAATTAGGCGTTTATCGCCACCAGCATAATCACCAACATGATTTAGAAGGTAATGTGATTAGAACCCACCAACACAGCAAGGACTGCCAACATGATTGAGTTATTACTACCTGGTTGGATTGCAGGTATGTTACTCGCGATTGCTGCGGGTCCTTTAGGCTCGTTTGTGGTTTGGCGCCGCATGTCCTACTTTGGTGACACTCTCGCCCACGCGTCTTTATTAGGTGTTGCATTCGGTTTACTACTGAATATCAACCCGTTCTATGCCGTTATCGCAGTGACTCTATTATTAGCCCTAATTCTTGTGTGGTTAGAAAAACGACCTCAGTTAGCCGTCGACACATTACTCGGTATTATGGCTCACAGCTCACTCTCTTTGGGATTAGTGGTTGTCAGCCTAATGGCAAATGTCCGTGTTGACCTGATGGCTTATCTATTTGGTGATTTGTTATCAGTAACATATGAAGATATTATAACGATTTTAATCGGTGTGGTTGTCGTTTGCGGGTTGCTTTTTTATCGATGGCGGGCGCTTTTATCCATGACAGTCAGCTCAGAATTGGCTTTTGTGGATGGTATTAACTTACAACGTTCTCGCTTATTGTTGATGATGGTAACGGCGTTAACTATCGGGATCGCAATGAAATTTGTTGGTGCGCTGATCATTACCTCTTTGCTGATCATCCCTGCCGCTACCGCTCGACGTTTTGCAAAAACACCAGAACAAATGGCACTTACCGCGATTGGGATTGGCATGATTTCAGTTACTGGTGGGCTAACCCTATCGGCATTTTACGATACTCCGGCAGGTCCTTCCGTTGTGCTCACATCTGCCATTTTGTTTATCTTGAGTTTATGTGTAAAAACAAAAAACTAGTTGTATAACACAGAGTATCTTAATAAAAGTCAATCCTAGAAGACCCGCTCATTTAGCGGGTTTTTAGTTAAACTCAAGGTCGTTTATTGTTCCGCTTTCTGTGTTCCATTTTTAACAGTTACTTCTATATCGCCAATACTATCGTTTATAAATCCACCGACACAATTCATAAATTGATTTACCTTTACTTTGAATCCTTCACCTGAATATTTTGGATCGCCTGATTTATCATCGGGTACATTAACATTCAAATCGCCATGGAATTTCTTATTAAGATCTATTTCACCCTCGATACTCACCCAATATGTTGACCCTTCTGGCAGATATCGAGAGCAACTCTCAATAGTTTCTTTATTCGTGATGGATGTGGTGTTTTTTGTACAACCAGACACTGCGGCTATAGATAAAAGCGCAGCAAGCGTTAGTTTGTAAGAGATTTTATTCATATTGAGCTTAACCTTCTATAAGAGAAAAAATACCACATGATAATAAAAATTATTATCAATGCATCTATTTTAAAACCTGCTGAAATACAATCTCAATGACCTTTTTTACTCACTAAACAGGGATCACTTCTCAATCAAGTAAGAGATGGATATAAAAAACCTCAGTAACTGGGAATCAATCACTGAGGTCATCTCATTTTGTATGAGCTTTAGTATTATTTCAATTATAGCAATTTTGTATTAATCAATACGTTTAAAGCTAAATTTCTTTAGGCGTTAATCCAAAATGTAAATAGGCATGAGCCGTCGCCATCCGCCCTCTTGGGGTTCGCTGAATAAACCCTTGCTGAATAAGATAAGGCTCTAGCACATCTTCGATGGTTTCGCGCTCTTCTCCGATAGCAGCAGCTAAGTTATCGACGCCAACAGGTCCACCCATAAACTTATCGATGATGGCCACCAGCAGTTTACGGTCAAGATAGTCAAAGCCGGCAGCATCCACATTCAACATATCCAGTGCTTGGCTCGCAATCAACTCATCAATACTGCCATTGCCTTTAACTTGCGCAAAATCACGCACGCGTCGTAATAAACGGTTGGTAATACGTGGTGTTCCACGAGAGCGCATCGCAACCTGTAAGGCGCCTTCTTCGGTGATATCCAGCCCCATATATTGGGCACTACGCTTCACGATATGCTGCAAATCATCAACTTGATAAAATTCTAATCGCTGTACGATACCAAAGCGGTCACGTAAAGGTGACGTTAATGAACCTGCTCGCGTGGTTGCGCCTATCAATGTAAATGGTGGCAAATCAATCTTAATGGAGCGGGCAGCAGGACCTTCACCAATCATGATGTCTAATTGGTAGTCTTCCATGGCGGGATACAATATCTCTTCAACCACAGGAGACAAGCGATGAATTTCATCAATAAATAAAACGTCATGCGGCTCAAGGTTAGTCAACATTGCCGCCAAATCCCCTGCTTTTTCTAATACAGGCCCTGACGTTGTCCGCAAATTAACGCCAAGCTCATTGGCGACAATACCCGCTAATGTGGTTTTTCCTAACCCAGGAGGTCCAAAAATTAATAGATGATCAAGCGCATCACCCCGCATTTTGGCTGCCTGAATAAATATTTCCATTTGATGCTTAACTTGCGGTTGCCCAATATACTCATCCAGTAATTTAGGGCGGATCGCGCGATCAATGGCTTCTTCTTCAGAATGCAGCACTTCAGCAGTAATTAGGCGATCAGCTTCAATCATCGTATTAATCTCTCAATTAAAGTGCTGCGCGTAAGGCATCACGGATCAGGGTTTCAGAATCGCTATCAGGTTTCGCGACTTTACTCACCATACGGCTAGCTTCTTGCGGTTTATACCCCAGCGCAATCAAGGCAGCAGCCGCTTCGGCTTCAATATCTGCTTGGCTTGGTCCTTGGCTCTTCACGCTTGGTAAATCAATATCGCTCACTGAATTGAAAAGATCCCCATTCAAGCCTTTGAAGCGGTCTTTCATTTCGACCACTAAACGCTCGGCAGTTTTCTTGCCAATACCCGGTAGTTTCACCAGAGAGGAAATGGCTTCTTGCTCAATGGCAGACACAAATTGCTGAGCGGACATACCCGATAAAATCGCGAGTGCCAGTTTAGGGCCTACACCATTAACTTTAATCAGCTCTTTAAATAGTGCGCGTTCTTGCTTGTCATTGAAACCATACAGTAACTGTGCATCTTCTCGCACGACAAAATGTGTGAAAACAATAGCTTCCTGACCAATTTCGGGTAATTCATAGAAACAGGTCATTGGCATATGAACTTCATAGCCAACACCTTGCAGCTCAAGTAACACAATGGGTGGTTGCTTTTCTAATACAATGCCACGTAAACGACCTATCACACTGAACCCCTTAAATTTGATTAGCGTCCTAAATTTTAACTTTGCTGTTTATACCATAAAAAATGCTGGATGCATATCCAGCTTTCATCTTAATCTTCCGCGGGCTAGCACTAAACGAGGATCACCGACTTTCAACAAGTTTTGATTAAAGTGACAATGTGTAATGGCAATCGCTAATGCATCTGCTGCATCGGCTTGGGGGCTTGCCGATAATTTTAGGATCGACTTCACCATATGTTGAACTTGGCTTTTCTCTGCGGATCCTGTACCGACGACCGTTTGTTTGACTTGGCGAGCTGCGTATTCAAAAACGGGGATATTTTGATTTGCCGCCGCCACAATCGCCACACCACGGGCTTGCCCTAGTTTCAGCGCTGAATCCGCATTTTTTGCCATAAAAACTTGTTCAATGGATAGAACATCCGGTTGATATTGGGTGATAATTTCCGAGACTCCCGCATAAATACGTTGCAGACGGCTTGGTAAATCATCAACTTGCGTGCGAATACACCCGCTTCCTAGATAAAGTAATTGTCTACCTTGTTGGCGAATAACACCGTATCCTGTGATCCGCGAACCAGGGTCAATACCTAGAATAATCGCCATATAAAACCTATAGTTGCTCTTTATTTATTTTCATATCATCTTATCGCCATCTAATGACTGCCACAATCGCAACATAGGAATATCACCATTCCCACCGCAATCACAGTGTAAATAGCGCTCGCTTAATCATAAATATAGCAAATAAAAGAAAAAATGAAGGTCGAAGAGGCGTTAGAGAAAACAGGCTGGACACAGCCCGCTTTCTCTACGCAGACATCATCTTAATTACAGTTGCTCAGCAACTTCATCAGAGATATCACCGTTATGATAAACTTCTTGGACGTCGTCTGAATCTTCTAACATGTCGATCAGGCGCATTAATTTTGGTGCTGTTTCAACATCAAGTTCAGCTGTAATCGATGGGATCATAGAAACTTCAGCGGCTTCGCTAGTGAAACCAGCAGCATCTAGTGCGTCTTTAACGGCACCGAACGTTTCAAAGGTGGTGTAAACATCCATTGCACCATCATCATATGTTTCAACGTCATCTGCACCGGCTTCGAGTGCCGCTTCCATCAGCGCATCTTCGTCCACACCCGGTGCGTAAGTGATTACGCCGCGCTTGGTGAACAGGTAAGATACAGAACCATCAGTGCCTAAGTTACCGCCCGTTTTGGTAAACGCGTGGCGAACTTCCGATACTGTACGATTACGGTTATCGCTCAAGCATTCAACCATAACCGCGGTGCCACCGGGACCGTAACCTTCATAAATGATGGTTTCCATATTATCGTTGTCATCATTACCCACACCACGCGCAATAGCACGGTTTAAGGTGTCGCGCGTCATGTTGTTTGATAATGCTTTATCCACAGCAGCACGCAAACGAGGGTTAGTTGCCGGATCGCCGCCGCCTAAACGCGCAGCAGTCACCAGCTCACGAATAATTTTAGTGAAAATTTTACCGCGTTTCGCGTCTTGTGCCGCTTTACGGTGTTTGGTGTTGGCCCATTTACTATGACCTGCCATGAAATATCTCCAAAAACGTCAATAAATAATTAAACAGCAAATTCTAAAATAGCCTGGCTGTTGCTCCACGATTTTGTTAGCTCCGCCGCCTGTTGCGGGTCAAGCCAACGAAATTCAGTGTGTTCAGTCAGCAATGGCGTTTGTTCATCGCTGAGCACCAATTTAAACCAATGTTCTTTACAGTGGGTCACATCCGGTGCATAACGATGCCTGAAATGCGGGAAAATTTCAAAGATGATACTTTTCGACAAATCATGTAATTGATTTGGTTGCGGGTCAAACCCCGTTTCCTCTTTGATTTCGCGAAGTGCTGCAACGGCAGCACTATTTTCATGATGCTCCAGACTCCCGGTCACAGACTGCCAAAAGTCAGGGTCATCTTTACGCCGCATCATAAGCACCCGCCCCGTTTTTTCAGCCACAATAATGACTAATACCGATTCTGGGCGCTTATAATTTTCCATTACTCTTCTTCTTTCGCCACAACCGCAATCGCTAATTCTGCCAGCGAATCTGGGTTTGCATGGCTTGGTGCATTGGTCATTAAGCATGCCGCTGCGGTGGTTTTCGGGAATGCAATAACATCACGGATGTTATCAGTTCCAGTTAACAGCATCACTAAACGGTCTAAACCAAATGCTAAGCCTGCATGTGGTGGTGTACCGTATTTCAGCGCATCTAACAGGAAGCCGAACTTCTCACGTTGTTCTTCTTCGTTGATGCCTAAAATACCAAATACAGTTTGTTGCATTTCGCTACGGTGAATACGGACAGAGCCACCACCCACTTCGTAACCATTGATAACCATATCGTAGGCATTCGCTACTGCATCTTCAGGGTTCTTCGCCAGATCTTCCGGAGTGAAATCTTTTGGTGACGTGAACGGATGATGCATAGCCGTTAAGCCACCTTCACCGTTTTCTTCAAACATTGGGAAGTCGATAACCCACAGTGGTTGCCAGCTATTTAAGTCCGTCAGCTCGAAGTCACGACCCACTTTCAGGCGTAGTGCCCCCATAGAGTCAGTCACAACATTTTTCGCACCTGCACCAAACAGAATGATATCGCCATCCGCTGCACCCGTACGCTCGATAATTTGTTCAATGATTTCTAAGCTCAGGAATTTCGCGACTGGGCTTTGGATGCCTTCTAAGCCTTTCGCACGTTCGTTGATTTTCATCCACGCTAAGCCTTTCGCACCATAGATACCCACAAAATTGCCGTATTCGTCAATTTGCTTACGGGTCATCACTGCGCCACCAGGCACTTTCAGTGCCGCGACACGACCTTTAGGATCATTTGCTGGTCCCGCAAATACGGCGAATTCAACATCTTTAACGATGTCTGCCACATCGACCAGTTCCATCGGGTTACGCAGGTCTGGCTTATCGGAGCCATAACGACGCATCGCTTCGGCGAAAGTCATGATTGGGAAGTCGCCTAAATCAACGCCTTTCACGTCGATCCACAGATTACGGATCATGCGTTCCATCACTTCGCGAACTTGTTCCGCCGTCATGAACGACGTTTCAACATCGATTTGGGTGAATTCAGGTTGACGGTCAGCACGTAAGTCTTCATCGCGGAAGCATTTTACGATTTGATAGTAACGGTCAAAACCAGACATCATCAGCAACTGTTTAAACAGCTGAGGAGATTGTGGTAAGGCATAAAATTTACCTTTATGGACACGGCTAGGCACTAAATAGTCACGCGCCCCTTCTGGCGTCGCTTTCGTTAGCATTGGTGTTTCAACGTCCATAAAGCCTTCTTTGTCCATAAAGTTACGAACAAAGCTGGTGATTTTCGCACGAGTACGCAGACGATCTGACATCTCTGGACGGCGTAAATCTAAATAGCGGTATTTTAAGCGACGCTCTTCTGTATTCGTTTGGTTGCTGTCTAACGGAAGAGGTTCAGATTTGTTAAAAACATCCAGACCTTCAGCAAAGATTTCAATCTCACCCGTTGCCATGTCTTTATTTTTTTGGCTATCTGGGCGCGCACGTACCGTACCTGTGATTTGGATACAGAACTCATTACGCAGTTCTGACGCTTTCTCAAATATGTCTTTACGTTCTGGATCGAAGAAAACCTGAACGATACCTTCACGGTCACGCATATCGATAAAAATCAAACCACCTAAGTCACGACGGCGGTTTACCCATCCACAAAGAGTGACCTTCTGGCCTTCATGAGCAATGTTTAATTGCCCACAATAATTAGTACGCATACTCTATCCTTTTACTCAGCTTATTGTTTACTCAGCGTATTGTGCTTTAGTTTGCTGCGGGAATTTGGCATTTTGCTGAACCCATTTGCTAAACGTTGTGTTTGCGAAACCTATTGTTTATAAAACCAATCGTTAAGAAACACGGAGCTGAAAATTCAGAATGTCAAAAAAGGCAGACATTATATAGGAAATTCTATTAGACAAACAGTTTGCTCTATAGCTTAACTGCGAAATTGATACAAAAAAACTATCTATAATCAATAAAAACTGTCCTTACCCATAAAAACGATTCTCACGCGACCTTCTCAGCAGATGAAAAAGATTGTATATCGAGTTGATGATTAAAATTTGATTGTTTGTCAGATCATCATTTTTTTGGGAATTATTACCCATTTCATTTTGCTATAATTACTCATATTCAGACACTTTTGCCTGAAATCAGAGGACACTTTATGAAAAAAATTCTACTCGCATCATCCTTTCTTGTTCTGCTTGCAGGATGTCAAAACGGAACCAATGCCAATACGATGAAGCCTGCTAATAATAACAAAGTCTTTTATATCGATTCCTCTCTCGCTGACTGCGTTGGTGTTGCACCAATGAAATGCATGAAAGTAAAAGAAAAACCAACTGATGAATGGCAGTATTTTTATAGCTCAATTCAAGGGTTTAACTACGAACCTGGTTATCACTACGTAGTAGAAGTTCAACAATTTGATGTCCCTAACCCTCCCGCTGATGCATCAAGTATCCGTTATGAGTTGGTCAAAATTATCGAGAAAAAATAAGATTGAAGCAGGTGGTTTTACGCCTGCTTTTTACTGCACTCAAAGGCAATATCATGAGCACTAAAATCATTGATAAGTTAGGTTTAATTACTGTCCAAAACGGTAAAGTGGCAATGGTCCGCTCCCATAATAAAACTCTATTTTATATCCCAGGAGGAAAACGTGAGCATGGTGAAACAGACCAACAAGCCCTTTCCCGTGAAGTCGATGAGGAATTGACGTTAACCCTGCATCCCGACTCTATCCAGTTTTACGGTGAATTTGTCGGGCTGGCAGATGGCAAGCAAGATGGCACACAAGTCTGTATTCGTTGTTATCAGGCTAACTATGATGGTACGCCCCAGCCTGCCGCTGAAATTGCGGAACTGGCGTGGTTAGATTCTACTGATGCCGACCGCTGCTCTACGACTGCCATTGAGATATTGAAACAGCTTAAAGCCGATAATCTTATTCAATAACTCAAAAATGAATTATTTCTATTTGTAGATTTACTGATTAGGTTTTAAAATTTAGAAAATTTAATTTATCTCCATGGAGGTAGAGCAAAAAAATGGTCAGCTCTTTATACGCTGTACTAGGTGCCTTACTGCTACTGAGATTATCACTAAATGTAGTAAAGCTTAGAAATCAGTACCGTGTGTCTGTTGGCGATGGTGGGTTTTCTGAATTACAAACGGCTATTCGCGTGCATGGTAATGCTATCGAGTACATTCCAATTTCATTAATTTTATTACTGTTAATGGAGATGAATGGTGCCAAAGTTTGGATGATCCATGTGTGTGGAATTGTACTCATTGCGAGCCGCATTCTGCACTCTTATGGTTTAAAAAATCATGATTATTCACAACGACGAATGGGGATGATGGGGACATATCTCGCTATCGGGTTAATGCTCCTTGCCAATGCGTATTATCTACCATGGCTGCAAATGGTTTCCTTTACGCTTTAATTTTACCCTTCCTTCTGTGCGGATTGGTTTTCAGGTTCAGTTGCTTTCTGCTACAATCCGCCACTACTTTTGTTCTTCTATTTAATACAAGTCTATGTCAAGTCAGGATCCAAACCATAAAGACAGCCTTTTTTCTGCACCAATCGCCAATTTGGGTGACTGGAAGTTTGATGAAAAAGTAGCTGAAGTTTTCCCCGATATGATTCAACGTTCCGTACCGGGCTACTCGAATATCATTACTATGATTGGAATGTTAGCGGGTCGTTTTGTTACGCCAAATAGCCAAGTGTATGATCTTGGATGCTCTCTTGGTGCAGCAACACTATCTGTACGCCGAAATATCTCCGTGGAAAACTGCAAAATCATTTCGGTTGATAACTCCCCTGCAATGGTCGAGCGCTGCCGCCGGCATATTGATGCTTATAAAGCCGAAACACCGGTGGATGTTATCGAAGGGGATATTCGCGATATTCACATTGAAAATGCGTCAATGGTCATCCTTAACTTCACATTGCAGTTTTTAAATCCTGATGACCGCGAAAAATTGCTCACTAAAATTTACCAAGGATTATTACCGGGTGGAATCTTAGTGCTATCTGAAAAATTTAATTTTGAAGATCAGCAAATCGGTGAATTACTGTTCAATATGCACCATGATTTCAAACGTGCCAACGGCTATAGCGAGCTTGAAATTAGCCAAAAACGCAGCATGTTGGAAAATGTGATGCTCACTGATTCTGTTGAGGCACATAAAACTCGTTTAAAACGTGTCGGGTTTACCCACTGTGAAGTCTGGTTCCAATGCTTTAATTTCGGTTCCTTATTAGCCTTAAAAGAGGGGCAGTTATGATCGATTTTGGTCGCTTCTATCAACAAATTGCGATTGGTCCTCTTAGCCATTGGTTAGAAACGTTACCTGCGCAGCTAGCGGAATGGAAAAAAGACGGTTTGCATGGCGGGTTCTCTTCATGGGAGAAAATGTTAGATAACCTTCCCGTCATGACACCAACCCAGCTCGATATCAAAAACAGTGTCACCGCCCTACGCGACCCTGAGTTAACCGAGGGCGAAACTCGCCGTTTAAACAATATTTTAGGGCAATTAAAACCATGGCGCAAAGGTCCATTCTCCCTGTATGGCGTCGAGATTGATACTGAGTGGCGTTCAGATTGGAAGTGGGATCGTGTTCTACCACATATTTCCCCATTAAAAGGTCGCCACGTATTAGACGTGGGCTGTGGGAGTGGTTACCACATGTGGCGTATGTTGGGTGAAGGTGCTGAATTTGTGGTCGGTATCGATCCAACTGAACTATTTCTATGCCAATTTGAAGCCGTAAGAAAGCTGTTAGGCGATGATCAACGCGCACATTTACTCCCTTTAGGTATAGAGCAACTCCCCGCATTGAAAGCCTTTGATACCGTATTCTCTATGGGCGTTCTGTATCATCGTCGTTCCCCGCTTGATCATTTATGGCAATTGAAAGACCAATTAGTCAGTGAGGGGGAATTAGTATTAGAGAGCTTAGTGGTAGAAGGTGATGAATTCCAATGCCTGATCCCTGGCGACCGTTACGCACAGATGCGCAATGTTTACTTTATTCCTTCCGCCAAAATGCTCAAAGTGTGGCTAGAAAAATGTGGTTTTGTGGATGTTCGCATTGTTGACCAAGCGGTCACTTCATTAGAAGAGCAGCGCCGCACCGATTGGATGCAAACGGATTCATTAGCTGAGTTTTTAGATCCTAATGATAGTACCAAAACGATTGAAGGTTATCCCGCGCCTTTACGAGCGATCTTAGTCGCGAAAAAACCGTAAAATAGACCCCGTGACGGTTTTTAATACCGTTATGTGTACAACGCCCGAGAGCTGATATTCAATTCTCGGACGTTTTTATTTTTATTTGAACAACGGTATTCCAGTTTATAAATTATTCATCAAATACTCTTCTACCGCTTTAGTATCATTCGCCGCATCAAAATCCATGCCTAGCGATAATGAGCCCTCTTTCAATTCAATCACTCTAGGTTTTGTATAGGAATAGGTAATATTTTTGATTTTCTCACCGACTGATTGTTTTGCGAGCTCAGAGTGTTCACAGACATTGGCTATCCCCTTAAGCATCTCTTTGCTATAGCCATCAATACCGATGGTATCGAGTTGCTCTTTGGTGAAGGTCGACCAATCAAAACTCACTTTAATCTCAGAGCCACACGTTTTATTTAATGCCGAGACTTGAGAGGAAACTTCCGTTTCATACCTTTGATGCTTCTCTTTTTCAGCTAATGAATATGCAAATGAGGAGGCAGTGAAGAGAACAAGCGACGACGCTAAGATAACTTTTTTCAGCATGATTTTTTCCTTAAAATTCATTCAGTCGTTTTTAGTTTTTACAATGTAAAAAAATCTAAAAACAAAGGGAGGTATTTAACCTCCCTCAGACCATGAGCAAACCCATCAGGTTTGGAAATGGCTCTTTTGGGTTGTAAAATTAACAAGGAAAATCAATTTATTGATTTTCGCCTGATAACACAAAGAGGGAAAAACCACGTTTTTATCCCTCTTTGTCATCAACCTCGGGGAGGTATTTAACCTCCCTATCTTAACTCTCCTTATCATAAATTCAGTCAGTCCTATTCTGAATTTACGACTTATGCCGGCACTTTTTCCGTGATTGAAATAAAGTCCATCATGGCTTCTACCGTGGGTCCATCCACACAGTAGTGCGTGAACTCATCGGTTTCACTGTTCGATGCCATGGTCACACCCGCCTTGCGATAACTCATACTGGAAGGAACGGTTTTACCTGCTGAGCTGTGCACTTCAGTTAAGCCAATCTCCATAAACTTGGTCAGATTAGCCAATCGAACCCCTGCACCAGCCATAATGATTGGGCCATCTATTTCACGACTTTTTTCATGTAACTCTTTGAGTAATGGCAAACCTAATTCAGCGCTTTGCTGCTGACCGGACGTTAAAATACGTGCCACACCTAGGTTTTTGAGTTGTTCTAAAGCCAATAACGGATTGATACACATATCAAAAGCACGATGGAAAGTGATTGCCATACCATCCGCTATTTCCATCAAAGTTTGCATGCGTTCAACATCAATACGCCCTTCAGGATCCAAGATCCCCACCACAGCGCCGGGAAAACCCATCTCTTTGATCATCTGCAAATCTTCGCGAATCACATCAAATTCGCTCATGTTGTAGCAAAAATCCCCACCACGTGGACGAATAATTGGATGAACGGGAATATGAAGTTTCTCGCGTGCCAGTTTTAAATAACCATAACTGGGTGTTAATCCCCCATCCGCTGCCCCCGAGCAGAGTTCAATACGATCTGCACCATATTCTTGCGCAACTTGGGCGCATTCGATACCAAAACAGCAAATTTCCAGTTTCGCCATGAAGATCTCCAAAATGGTCATACGCTCAGTAGAATAAGAGCTGAAAATTGAGGGCCAAAACGTGCTTTTTATTAGACATTCAACTAACTATGCCATTTTTTATTAAATGTTATCTGCGTGATATCACACCGTTTAGAGTTATATCTGAGTAATGATCAATAACGTTAATTGCATCACTTATTTTTCGCTTTCAACGATGTTTCTAAGGGAAAATGGGTGATATTTGAGAGTAATTAAGCCGTTTGTCACGGCCAAAGTCGGATTTGGCAGTCTTTCTTGCTGACCTTTCGGCTGACTAACTTTATAGGAGTAACCTTCAGGTAGTGACTCTGGTAACAAACGACGAGCCGTTTCGGCAAGTGCTTCTGGTGCGACATCAATTACCATTTCAATATGTTCCCAACTTTCTTGTGGGTAGGTTTTATCTTTTGGAAAAGGCAGCTCAATAATATAGACATCCTGCCCAGCCACCTGAATTGGTTTTTTCAAATCATAAAGACGAATAGGACGACCATTAATTAGATTATCCGAAAGCAGTTCAGCGCATTGTAGCAATCCCTCATGCCAGCGTTCTGCCGTTGCCTGATGATGACAGCGTACCGAAATATGGTCGATAATATAATCTGTCAGGGAGACATGTAAAGTCTGTGCCATCGCCAGCAGATTTTGCTCAAACTGTGGTAAGTCACACCATAAATCGTTTAATTGTGGGATTTTATCGAAATCTAACATTCACATGACTCTCGTTGACCCCCCTGCGTCAATAAAAAGCAGGGATAATAAAAAGCGAAACAAGCGGCAGACTGTAGCACGACTCCCCCAAAATATGGTATAAAACCTGCCGTTTTTTCTCTTCCACCTTTTAGTTACGCCCATGAAATGGCACAATGCGGTAACTATGTTCGTTATTTAAGGTAATCCGGTGAATATTCAGGCTATTCTTTCAGATAAAATCAGTGCTGCAATGCTAGCAGCGGGAGCTCCAGAAGGCTGTGACGCCCTTGTTCGTCAATCAGCCAAAGCGCAATTTGGTGACTATCAAGCTAACGGCGTGATGGGCGCAGCGAAAAAAATGGGCATGCCTCCCCGACAACTGGCCGAGCAAATTGTTAGCCAATTAGATCTCGAAGGTATTGCATCTAACGTTGAAATCGCCGGTCCCGGTTTCATCAATATTTTTATCGACCCAACGTGGATTGCGGCTCACGCAGAAAAAGCACTGACCAGCGACCGCTTAGGTCTTGCTCCCGTCAAAGCTGAAACTATCGTTATTGACTATTCCGCACCTAACGTTGCAAAACAAATGCACGTCGGTCACTTACGCTCAACGATTATTGGTGATGCTGCCGCGCGTACTCAAGAATTTATCGGTCATAAAGTGATTCGTGCGAACCACGTTGGTGACTGGGGTACGCAATTCGGTATGCTGATTGCTTACTTAGAAAAAGTACAAAATGAAGATGCCAGCGATATGGCTCTGGCAGACCTCGAAGAGTTCTACCGTGAAGCGAAAAAACATTACGATGAAGACGAAGACTTTGCCGTTCGTGCTCGCGGTTACGTCGTAAAATTACAATCTGGTGATGAATACTGCCGTAAAATGTGGCGTAAACTGGTTGATATCACCATGCAACAGAACCAAGAAACTTATCGTCGTTTAAACGTCACCTTGACGGAAGACGATGTGATGGGTGAAAGCCTGTATAACAGCATGCTACCGGGTATCGTTGCTGATCTTAAAGCCAAAGGTTTAGCCGTAGAAAGCGAAGGCGCTACTGTTGTTTTCCTTGATGAATTCAAAAACAAGGAAGGCGAACCGATGGGCGTTATCGTTCAGAAAAAGGACGGTGGCTTCCTGTATACGACTACCGATATCGCCTGTGCCAAATACCGTTATGAAACGTTGCATGCCGATCGCTCTTTGTATTACATCGACTCCCGCCAGCATCAACATTTAATGCAAGCTTGGACTATCGTCCGCAAAGCGGGCTATATTCCTGAATCAATGGCGCTTGAACACCATATGTTTGGAATGATGTTAGGTAAAGATGGTAAGCCATTCAAAACACGTTCTGGCGGTACTGTTCGCCTTTCCGACCTATTAGATGAAGCGGTTGAACGCGCACAAACGCTGATCCGTGAAAAAAACCCAGATATGGCGGAAGACGAATTACTGAATCTGGCGAATGTCGTCGGGATTGGGGCTGTCAAATATGCTGATCTGTCTAAAAACCGTACTACAGACTATATCTTCGATTGGGATAACATGCTGGCATTTGAGGGTAACACCGCCCCTTATATGCAATATGCGTATACCCGTGTTGCCTCTATCTTTAAGAAAGCCGATATTACCGAATCGGATTTAACTCTACCTATCGTGTTAGAAGCGCCACACGAAATGGCGCTGGCAACACGCTTGATGCAGTTTGAAGAGACTATCTTAACGGTTGCTCGTGAAGGGACTCCACATGTCATGTGTGCTTATTTATATGACTTAGCAGGACTGTTCTCCAGTTTCTACGAACATTGCCCTATTCTGTCCGCAGACACCGATGCTCAACGCCAAAGCCGTTTAAAATTGGCATTATTGACACAAAAAACCTTAAAAGTGGGTCTCGATACACTCGGTATTGAAACCGTCGAAAGAATGTAAGCCCGTTGATTTGCTTAAAGCCCACTTCGGTGGGCTTTTTACTTTTCGTCGCCTAAGTTGCACTCTTTTTGAACATTTTTTTTGTAACTTACCTTAAGTTTGCACTTATTTGGTGAGCAATATCTCATTATTCTCTCTATTTAGCGCCTTCCTTACTAAAAAAACAAAAAATTAACATTTGGCATGATGCTTGCTTTATCTCTTTTGCCTTTTCAAAAAGACAGGGGGATTTATGAAGTACATCATCGCAATTATTAAACCGTTCAAATTAGAAGATGTTCGAGAAGCACTTACTGAGCTAGGCATTCAAGGAATGACCATCTGTGAAGTCAAAGGATATGGCAGGCAGAAAGGTCATTCGGAGCTTTACCGGGGTGCCGAATATGAAGTGAGTTTTCTACCTAAAACCAAAATGGAAATTGCTATTAGCGATGACCTATTGGAACCCGCCCTTGATGCCATTATGCGTACCGCAGATACCGGCAAAGTCGGAGATGGAAAGCTATTTGTTTTTGAACTTCTACAAGCAGTCCGTATTCGCACGCGCGAATCGGGCGATGACGCACTATAAGGGAGACGTACAATGAGACGATTTTGGTTATCCACCGCACTATTCGCCTTAAGCGCTTTAGCCCTTCCCGCCTATGCGTCGGAAGTGAATACCGTTGATAAAGCAGATAACGCCTTTATGTTGATCTGTACTGCATTAGTCTTCTTTATGACCATACCCGGTATCGCATTGTTTTATGGGGGATTATTACGCAGTAAAAACGTATTATCGCTGATCACTCAAGTCATGCTGATTTTTAGCGTAGTGATTATTTTGTGGTTTGTGTTCGGCTATAGCCTCGCATTCACTGCGGGAAACAAAGTGTTTGGGGACGGTTCATTAACTTTCTTAAACGCGATGTCTATCGATGACTTATCGGGCTCCATCAACCGATATATCCATGTTGCGTTCCAAGGCTCATTTGCCGTGATCACGTTAGCCTTAATTGTCGGAGCGTTAGGTGAGCGAGTTCGTTTTTCAGCGTTACTCATTTTTACCGTCATTTGGTTTACTTTTTCTTATGTTCCTATCGCGCATATGGTATGGGCTGAAGGTGGCTGGTTAGCAGATGACGGCGCTTTGGACTTTGCTGGTGGAACTGTCGTGCATATTAATGCCGCAGTTGCCGCGCTCGTTGGTGCATATTTACTCGGAAAACGTAGCGACTACAGCCAAGTAGTGTTAAAGCCCCATAACTTACCAATGGTATTTATGGGTACGGCAGTCCTGTACATTGGTTGGTTTGGCTTTAACGCAGGTTCTGCTGGCAGCGCCAACAACATTGCTGCACTCGCATTTATCAATACCATCATTGCGACAGCTGGCGCAATCCTTTCATGGACCTTTGCAGAATGGGTACTTCGTGGAAAACCCTCCATGCTCGGCAGCTGCTCAGGTTGTATCTCCGGATTAGTCGCAATCACACCAGCCGCGGGGACGGTTGGACCGATCGGCGCATTAATTATCGGTGTTGTTGGCGGCGTGATTGGGCTTTGGGGTGTTGTGGTCCTAAAACGTTGGCTAAAAGCCGATGATGTCTGTGATGTATTTGGTATCCACGGTACCTGCGGGATTGTAGGGTGTATATTGACTGGGGTATTTACATCAACCATGCTTGGTGGCTTAGGTTATCGTGACGGCGTCACGTTATCTCATCAAGTTTTTGTTCAGCTTGAGAGTGTTGCCGTGACGATTGTGTGGTCAGGCGTAGTGGCATTCATCGCCTTTAAATTAGCGGATAAACTTGTCGGTTTGCGGGTTTCCCCTGAAGAAGAGTGTGATGGGCTGGATATTACCACCCATGGTGAAAGTGCGTACCATCAGTAATTGTCTACTCCCCCTCTGTTGAGGGGGGAGTTTGTTGGCATCTATAGCAACTCAATACCTGTTAAGTGAAATTACGCAACACTGCGTTTCATAAAATCACGAGGACGGAAACCTAACACATACAGTGCCACAAAATAGCTACCCGCCCCGATAATCACGACACCGATTAAACGTAACATGCGCATCAGCATATTGCCGTCTTGCCACGGTGGCATAAAGTGCAACACGCCAAATAACACTATAACCATCACCGCCAATGCGATAAGTAGCTTCACAAGAAAACCACGCCAACCCGCCAGCGGTTGGAAGATATCTTGCTTGCGTAATTGCCAATATAACGCTCCAGCGTTAAAACACGCAGCCAGCCCAATAGACAGCGCTAAACCTGCATGTTGCATTGGACCAATAAAAGCTAAGTTCATTAACTGGGTCATAATCAGCGTAACAATTGCGATCCTCACAGGTGTACGGATATCCTGACGAGAATAAAATCCAGGTGCTAAAATTTTCACTAAAATCATGCCAGTTAAGCCCACACAATACGCCATCAATGCATACTGGGTCATCAAAGAGTCATGGGCAGTAAACTTGTCATATTGGAAAAGTGAAACTGTCAGCGCTTCCGATAACATCGCTAATCCGATGGCACAAGGTAGAGCCAGTAATAAACACAAGCGCAGACCCCAGTCCATTAAATGCCGATATTCTTGGTGGTTTCCACTGGTAAAACTTTTTGATAATGATGGGAGTAAAATGGTTCCAAGCGCTACGCCCAGCACCCCTGACGGCAATTCCATTAAGCGATCTGCATAATACATCCATGACACTGAGCCTGATTGCAGAAATGAAGCAAAAATCGTGTTAATAATTAATGAGATTTGCGCCACGGATACCCCGATAATCGCGGGTCCCATCATTTTCATAACACGCCAAACGCCACTATCATGGAATGACAAACGCGGTAATACCAACATGCCAATTTTCTTTAAATGCGGTAGTTGGTAACCTAATTGCAGCACACCACCCACTAATACCGCCCATGCCAGCGACATAATTGGTGGATCAAAATACGGTGCCGCAAAGGCTGCAAAGAAAATCATACTGACGTTCAGTAACGTGGGGGCAAATGCGGGTACCGAAAAACGATTCCAAGTATTCAGAATCGCACCCGCGAGCGAAGCCAACGAAATTAAGAAAATATACGGGAATGTCACCCGTAATAAATCCGTCGTCAGTACAAATTTGTCAGCATCTGTCGTGAAGCCTGGCGCAGTAACATAAATGACCCAAGGCGCAGCAATCATCCCGATAACCGTAACAACTGCCAGAACCAAGGTAAGCAGCCCCGAAATATAAGCGACAAACGTTCGTGTCGCCTCTTCGCCTTGCTGGTTTTTATATTCCGCAAGAATCGGGACAAACGCTTGAGAAAACGCCCCTTCTGCAAAAATTCGGCGTAACAAATTCGGGAGTTTGAAGGCAACAAAGAAGGCATCGGAAGCAGCCCCCGCACCAAACACACGGGCAATAATGGCATCACGGATGAAACCCAAGACTCGAGACATCATCGTCATCGAGCTGACTGCTGCCAAAGATTTTAATAAATTCATGATAGCTAAACTAAAAGAAGACAATCGTAGCAGTTTAACAGCGGATGGCTAGACTGACTACGATTGTAGAGTAAATGTTTAGGCTTTAGTCGATTTCCACGTATCGTCCGTTAATGCAGTGAGTACGTGGTCACGCCATTCCCCATTGATTTCAAGGTACTGCCTTGCATAGCCTTCACGTTCAAAGCCCAAGCGCGTCAATAAATTACCACTGCGCATATTATGCGGCATGTAGTTCGCCATGATACGGTGTATCCCTTGATTTTTTTGCATATATCGGATGGTTTGGGTTAACGCTTCATACATTAATCCCTGCCCCTGCCATTTTTCCCCCAGTGAATACCCCAGATAACAGGCATGGAATGATCCTCGTAAAATATTACTGAAATTTGCCACACCAATGACTTCGTTTTCGTCTTTATCCAGTAATACAAAATGGAAGGCGCTACCTTGACGATGCATTTCACTCATCGCATGTAACCGATTATTCCAACCAGAGGGGTTAAAATGGGAATTGTCACGGGTTGGTTCCCATGGCGTCAAAAATTCTTTATTTAAACTGTAATAGTCCGCTAGTCGGTAATTATCGCGTTCATAGGCCAAACGGATAATCATTCTGTCAGTCATTAGACGCACTTTGGGTTCATTTGAACGATAACCAAACATCGTTAGCCCTTAATTAGTAGTGTTACCAGTCTTACTCTCGATGCTTGAATTATAACTTAAATTTATCACTTAACTAATTCAATTATCTCCATAATTAAGTCATTTTTTGAGCGATTAGTTTATTACGTTCTATTCAAGCATTAGGAATATGCAATAAGGTGAATGCATCATGGGCAATATCCGCACCATAAATCCTAAAGAGTTCACATTAGAGGTAGGCGGCAAGTCAGTTAGCCCCTTGGAGCATACATAAGTATGTGACGAGGACGAGCGAGCGCTGCCAACACCCCTATCATAGG
>NZ_JAMPSW010000011.1:0-33496 GCF_028484855.1 Providencia sp. PROV033
AAATATTCACACCATAAATCCTAAAGATTTCGCATTAGAGGTAGGCGGCAAGTCAGTGAGTCCCTTGGAGCATACATAAGTATGTGACGAGGGCGAGCGAGCGCTGCCAACACCCCTATAATGAGAAATATGACGGATTTATCGATAAAAAAATATCATGGTACACATCCCATCATTCCCCCCAAACTCCTGATACTATTAATAAGAATCATTCCTTCCGTTACTAATTTTTATGGTGTTTCATGGCACAGGTGTCGCGGGCAAGAAGCCTTGGTAAATATTTCCTTTTACTGGACAATATGTTGGTTGTTCTTGGCTTTTTCGTGGTTTTTCCTTTAATTTCAATTCGATTTGTTGAACAGCTTGGCTGGGCTGCCGTGGTGGTTGGTTTTGCCCTTGGGTTACGTCAATTTGTGCAGCAAGGTTTTGGCATTTTTGGGGGTGCGATTGCCGACCGATTCGGTGCTAAACCGTTAATTATTATCGGGATGCTGTTACGCGCTGCGGGTTTTGTCTTGATGGCGTTGGCTTATGATCCTTGGGTGTTATGGCTATCTTGTGTGCTGTCTGCCCTTGGTGGCACCTTATTTGATCCACCACGAACCGCTTTAGTGATTAAGTTGACTCGCCCTTATGAGCGAGGACGTTTTTATTCGTTGTTATTCATGCAAGACAGTGCGGGTGCGGTGATTGGTGCGTTAATCGGAAGTTGGTTATTACAGTATGATTTCCACTATGTTTGCTGGGCAGGGGCTGCTGTGTTTGTGATTGCTGCACTTTTTAATGCTTGGTTGCTGCCTGCTTATCGCATTTCTACGATTAAAGCCCCTATTCGTGATGGTATGCACAGAGTCTTAAAAGATAAACGATTTGTGACTTATGTGGTCACCCTTTCCGGCTACTTTATGTTATCTGTGCAAGTCATGTTGATGTTCCCTATCGCCGTCAACGAATTAGCGGGTACCCCTACGGCGGTAAAATGGATGTATGCCATTGAAGCTGCCATTTCTCTGACACTGCTTTATCCGATTGCACGTTGGAGCGAAAAACATTTCCGTTTGGAACAGCGCTTGATGGCGGGATTGTTTTTAATGAGCCTAAGTATGTTCCCTATTGGAATGACATCCTCCATCAATATTCTGTTTGTATTGATTGGCATTTTCTACCTAGGTACTGTGACCGCCGATCCTGCTCGTGAAACCCTGAGCGCCTCCCTTGCCGATCCACGTGCTCGTGGTAGTTATATGGGCTTTAGTCGATTAGGTTTAGCACTCGGTGGTGCAGTTGGCTATACCGGTGGTGGTTGGATGTATGATATTGGGCATCAATGGAATATACCGCAACTTCCTTGGTTCTTGCTCGGTACCATTGGATTTATTACACTTTGGACACTTCATCGCCAGTTTAACCGTAAAAAAATTGAAACAGTCATGTTGAGCGGGCAGTAATACGTTACACTTGGGGGATTACTGTATAAAGGAGTGATTATGAAAAATATTTTCTTGGCATCTATCTTCGGATTGCTGTTTATTCTCACGGGTTGTGACAAATTAACCGAATTTACTATCAGTGAATCACAAATTAACAGTTACCTTGCGACCAAGGTTAAATACGAGAATAACATTGGTATTACTGGGTTTGCAGATGCGGATATCACCTTACATAACTTGCAATCAGAAATTGGTCGTAGCGAACCGGGTATTATTGCATTAAAAGGCGAAGCCACTGTAAAAATGAACTCATTGATTGGCGCAGCAGCGGCTGATATTGCATTAACACTAACTGCCCGCCCTGTCTTTGATGCACAGACTGGTTCTATCTATTTGAAAGAGCTAAAAATTACTCAATATAAAATTACCCCAGAAAATATGGACACTGCCATTTCCGCCGTGATCCCTTATTTAAATAGCTCCCTTGAAACCTTCTTCTCGACTCAACCTGTGTATGTCCTGAACCCTGATAATAGTGCCGCAGAAGCGACAGCTAAAAAATTAGCTAAAGGACTAGAAGTTAAACCGGGTAAATTGGTGATCCCCATGGTGGATTGATTGACCATAAATATTTTCGATTGATAAATAAATAATCGTAAAATGAAAAAAGCAACCTTAGGTCTAGGTTGCTTTTTTTATGGACAAATTTCCACAACATCACTAATTATTTAACTCTGTATTCTTACTCGTAGTAAGTCGTTTTATAGTCATACGTGAATTTATCCACTCGCCCATCACTGTATGTCATCACACTGGTGCACGAAGTTGGGTTTTTATGATCATCATAATGAGTGCACTTTTGGACAATTTCGTAATAGGGCTGCTGATTTTTCGTGGCATGAAAAAGAATTTTTGTCACTAAACCATCCGTGAAGAAATACTCATTTTTTTGTATTAGTAACTTCATTTTCATTGAAATAGTGAGTTTCGATTGGTAAAAGCTCGCTACCATAGACAAACGTAGCAATGTCCTTATCTCCTTGAGTGATCTTATTCACCAAACCATTACGGTAATGGTATTTCCAATTCAACAATTCTCCGGTTTGCAAATTACACATTTTATCGATGCGGTAACCTTTGAGTTTTTGCTTATCAATCAAAAAGTAAAGCTGTTTAGATTTTCTGACGATCGTAAATTCCGTTTCGCTGTCTTTATTATAATAGGTTAACTCGTTGAGACAGCCATGGGGGTTAAATGACACTGACACCTTTTTTCTGAGCCCTTTGTCATCGTTCATGGTTTGAGTCAATTCTTTGACTTTTCCGTAAAGCGGGTCAAATTGAAATTCAGTACTGTAATTAACCATGCGTTTATCATAGTTAAGCAATTCATTATCCACTTGCGCCAGCGCCAACGGTGACATAAAGAGAAACATTAAACCGTGAAGTTTTGTCGGAGTCATTGTGTCTATCCTTTAGGTCTTATGTGGAAAGAAAGAAACGATATCCACTTTCTTTCCACTCAATTCGTGACACCGTCACTTATTCACTGTCACTTTCTGATTCAGAATCGAGCTCATCACGCAGAGCAATCACCGCATCGCGAGTAATTTGCGCGAGTGTACGATAAAACGGAGTTGTCGCATGAGCCTCAACTTTACCCAGAAAAGCGCCATACCAGCTCAGAATATAGCTATCAAATAGCTCTTCTTGCGCCGCAGTTTCATCTTCCGCAGCTTGGTCTTCTAACCATGATGCCGAGAGTAATAACGCACCAAATGCATCAGCAGGCGCATCGGTTAACGTCATGCCACGCGTGACAAGAAATTCACGGATTTCTGCTTCCGTGATCTCTTCATCATAGCGATGGGCAAAAGGTGGCACGGTTGGCTCATGACCAAACATGGCTTGATAATCCGCAGTAATCGCTTTGTGATCCATGGCTTTAGCCATTCTTCCCCACAACTCATCTTGCTCTAATGGCCATGAAGCTTTTAGCTTATCTTGAGCAATCATATCGATAAGCGGCTTCACGAGAGCATCGTCTGGAGAACGTTGAAATAAAGTGCCTAAAATACGGCAGACGATTGAAAATTCATTCATGAGTTTCTTCCTGTTAGCAAATTTCCTGCAATCACTTTTTCGTGATCATCATGCAGTGCAGTATACCTGAAAAAACAGAAAACCCACGCTTTGCTCAATTCTATATATGCCGCTGATAGTCGCTAATGATGATTTCTCAAATAAAAAATCAGCTAACTGAAGTATCCTCAAAATAATTCACGCGACAGTTCCCTCAACCTTAGGTGCGGGAAATCGCGTAATCGCATAAATATAGCGAACATATCCCTAACAAGTTTTTGTTGTCACTCGGCGGCAAGAAAGCACATCCCTAGGAGCATACACAAGTATGTGTCTAGGGTGTGCTGACGCAGCTAGCAACGTGACGGCAAAAACTAGAACGGGAAATCAGTAGCCTTGGGCTAAATTGACAACACCTAAAGGACGTTCACCAGCTTCTATGCGTTGAATATTACTCGCAATCATATCCATGGCTTCATTAGGTAATGTAAATGCGGCAACATGTGGTGTAATTGCAATGCGCGGATGCGTCCAAAATGGATGCATATGGGGAAGCGGCTCAGTGGCAAAAACATCGAGAGATGCGCCCGCAACTTGACCTTTTTCTAGCGCAACCAACAAATCTTGCTCAATTAAGTGGGCGCCACGGGCAAGGTTGATAATATAGGCGTTTGGCTCAAGTTGGCTAAATAATTGATGATTCAAAATACCCACCGTTTCCGGTGTACTCGGCAGTAAATTGACAATCACTCGGGTTCCCGATAAAAAATCCGCTAACTGCTCTTGACCATAGTAACTCTTCACATTCGGAATCTGCTTTTCAGAGCGGCTCCACGTTCTGACTTTAAGACCAAAGCTCTCTAAGCGTTTTGCGACAGCTTGACCTAATGCCCCCGCCCCCATGACACCTACCACAAATTGGTCATGGGTATACGCAGGTAATTGTTTCCACAGGCGCTGGGATTGTAATTGGCGGTATTCGTCCATACGACGGAAGTAATACAACACTTTTGCCGCTGCATATTCCTCCATTTGAATTGCCATGCCAGTATCTTCTAAGCGCATCAGCGGAACCCCTGCGGGTAATGTGCCTGGGTTATCGTGTTCTTGTTTCAAAATCGCATCCACACCCGCCCCTAACGCAAAAATACCTTTTAGGTCTTGACGACCCGCCAGACATTCATAAGGTGGAAGCCATACCATGGCATAATCTGCCTGTTGGGTATCTCCCGGCTTCCATTGACGAATATTGGCTTGAGGCAATCGAGCACGCATGCCATCAATCCACTGATTGGCATCAAAAAATGGATGGTAAAATAGAATATTCATGGCAACTCCTTATAGGTTTCTACCAGAGTGTGCGTATTGAGGTTTATTTTCAAGTCAAGACCCGCATTTTACTTCCATAAGATGAGGATTTTGTTAAGGAGTTAACGGAATCTAGATTAATCGCTTGAAGTTTAAATAAACAATTTATTATCAATTTCTAACCAAGAATAATCTTTTAAGATTAGAGAGTAATCAAATTGGTTTTTATTTAGCTAAACGATAGAAAAAATTCGGTTTTTATTTAATTGGGAGTTGACGGAAGGCGCTCTTTTCCCTATAGTAGCGCCCCGTTGCAGGACAAGTTATTTATAACAATTTCTACAACCACAATTTAGAAAAACGGTGAGGTGTCCGAGAGGCTGAAGGAGCACGCCTGGAAAGTGTGTATACGGCAACGTATCGAGGGTTCGAATCCCTCCCTCACCGCCATTTCTAATCTAGATTATTCTTCCTCGACTAATTTCTTGTTTATCTTTCCAGTTCCATCAATCTTATCGATTCCAACACCTTGGGCATGATACTCACGACTGATTTCTTCCCATAATTCTGCATTTTCAACTCCCGCAGCTTTTGGATCAAACACAGGATCGACACCTAATTTGGTTTGTCTTTCAAAGTCACGTAATGCTCTTAATGCCGGTTTCGATAAGAAGACAATCGCAATCAAGTTCAAGTAACTCATACTGCCGAAACCGATATCACCAAGTCCCCACATGATACTGACCGATTGCACGCTTCCCATAAAGACAATCACTAAGAAAACGAATTTCAAAATCAGCTTAAGCACGGGATATTTAAGCTTACGATCAAGATAAACAATGGTGGTTTCTGCAATATAGTAGTACGCCATTAAGGTTGTGAAAGCGAACAAGAAGACGGCAATAGAGACAAATCCAGCCCCTGCCGAGGTAAATACCGTGGATACTGCCATCTGAGTCCATGCCGTTCCTGCTGCTACCCCAGGAACATGTTCCACAAGCGCAATCGCCGCACCGTCAGGGAATACGTTGTACATATTGGTGACTAAAATCATCAGCCCTGATGCCGTACATACCACGACCGTATCAATATAGATAGAAAATGCTTGGATCAACCCTTGCTTTACCGGATGGCTAACTTCTGCGGCTGCGGAGCTGAATGTTGCTTCACCCGCCCCTGCCACGTTTGAAAACACCGCACGGCGTACACCCCATGATACTGCGGTGCCCACAATACCACCGAATACTGCATCCATTCCCATCGCACTGCGGAAAATCAAGCTAAACATGCCCGGTATGCTATCCCAATGGCTGCTTAGAATAATGACCATCATGACAATGTAAGCTAATGCCATAATCGGGACGATTTTATCTGCTGCACTCGCAATACGTTTAACGCCACCGAAAATCAGCCATGCCATCAACACAGTGACTAATGCACCTGTTGCCATTGGCGGAATATTGAAGGCGGTTTGGAAGGAGTCCGCAATTGTGTTGGCTTGGATCCCAGGGACTAATACACCGTAAGATAAACAAATAACAGCCGCGACAAAAATCGCAAAAGGCTTTAATTTCAATCCTTTTTCAATATAGTACGGTGAACCGCCACGATACTGATCATCTGAGCGCTGCTTATAAATTTGCGCAAGGGTGGATTCAATAAAGGCACTGGCACCGCCTAATAAACCCATCACGACCATCCAGAAAATCGCTCCAGGTCCTCCCGCGGCAATCGCGGTTGCCACCCCAGCAATGTTACCAACCCCGACACGCCCAGATAAGGCTAAACAGAAGGCTTGGAAAGAGGAAATCCCATCTTTTGACGCTTTATTTTCCTTTAATAAACAGACCATTTTTACGATGTAACGGAACTGAACACCGCGTGTTGCTAATGTGAAGTAGAGACCGACACCCAGAGATAAGAATACGAGAGCATTACCCCAGATGTAACCAACGATGGTATTCACGATGGCTTCCATATGTACTCCTCGACGATTGTAATTGTATTTGTGTATTTGCAAGGGTCGAAACCTGAACCTCGCAAGGTTCAGGTCAATGTCATTTTACTGATTGATAAACCAGATAACTTTTGTTTGGGTGTATTGTTCAAAGGCTTCTAAGCCGTTGTCTTTCCCCCCAAAACCTGACTGACGGAAACCACCAAATGGCGTGGTGATATTACCTTCGCTAAATCCGTTGACCGACACGGTCCCCGCATTGATACGACGTGCAATATTCATCACTCGATGGACATTTTGGCTATAAAACGAAGCCGCCAACCCGTAGTGAGTGTCATTGGCTAAATTCACCGCTTCATCATCCGTCTTAAATGATGTAACGGCTAAAATGGGACCAAAAACTTCATGTCGAAAGAGAGACATTTCTGGCGTAACAGCATCAAAAATTGTCGGTTCTATGTACCACCCTGAACCGAGGTCACTGTGTATTTTTCCTCCTGTGATAAGTTTCCCTCCCTCTTTAAGGGTGGTTTCTAAAAACGATCCTACTTTTTCAAAATGTGCCTGTTCAATCATGGGACCGATTGACACAGACGCATCACGCGGATCCCCAACTTGCCATGTTGATACTGCGGCAACTAATTTTTCGAGCAGGGGCTTTTTGATATTTTCGTGCACAATTAACCGCGAGCCACAGCTACAGTTTTCACTCATATTCCAGAAAGCGGCCGCCATGATATGCGGAACAGCTGCATCTAAATCTGCGTCCTCAAAGACCACTTGTGGGCTTTTTCCACCGCATTCCAAAACAATTTCTTTTAGATTGCTTTCTGCGGAGTATTTCAAAAATAAACGCCCTACTTCTGTCGACCCTGTGAATGAGACGATATCAACATCAGGGTGACGCCCTAACGCTTCCCCCACTTTTTCGCCCAACCCGCAAACCAAACTTAATGCACCTTTCGGCACACCCGCCTCATAAGCAAGTTCAACCATACGGTAAGCACTCAATGAGGTTAATTCGGCAGGTTTCACAATCACAGAATTACCAACCGCTAACGCCGGCGCGACTTTCCAGGCAAACATTTGTGCAGGAAAGTTCCATGGCAAAACAGCGCCCACGACACCGATAGGCTCATGAACAATTAACCCCATTTCTTGACGCCCAGTTGGCGCAATTTTGCCAAACAGTTTGTCGATAGCTTCTGCATACCAATAAAACGTTTCGACTGTTGCGGGTAAATCCGTATTTAAACATTCAGTGATAGGCTTACCTGCATCGACGCAATCCAATGCCGCTAGTTCTTCGCTATGTTTTTCAATTAATTGCGCCCAACGTAACATGACCTGTTTACGTTCTTGAGGGGACAAACCGCTCCAGCAGCCCTCATCAAAGGTTTCACGAGCAATGCGAACCGCCGCGTGAACATCTTGCGCACTGCCATCCGCGATATAACCAATCGAACTATTATCGATGGGGGTATAATTTTTAAGCTTGGCACTCCCACTTTGGTGGCCCGCAATCAAGTTGCCCGCCCAGAGTTGGCTCTGTTTCGCTCGCTCAAATATTTGCTCTTTCGTGATCAACATAAACAACCCCGCTATGGCTTAATCAGTGCAAGAAATTCATGGCGTTCTTGCAGGCTAATATTGGACAGAGGTAAGCGAACAGGTCCTACATTAAAGGTTCCTTTTAAGCAGCCAGCTTTAGCTTTTTGGTTATAGTTACCTGATTCCATAGAGTAAATCGCAGGATAAATCTCTTGCATAATCTGCTTAGCTTTTGTCCAATCGCCTTGCTGCGCCGCATTAAAAATGGCAACTTGCTCTACTGGGAACACGTTGCCTGCACCGGCAATCCAACTTTTCGAACCCCAGAAGAAGAAATCCACAGGTTGGTCATCACAACCGCAAATGACCTCAAAGTTTTTAAACGGTGTTTGGAGTAAATGCAGGGCGCGACTAAAGCTACCGCTACTCTCTTTGATAGCGACAATATTGTCGATTTCCGCCAGCTTCACGACGGTATCTAACTCAATCTCAATGCCAATACGGGCTGGGAAGTTGTACATAATGATGGGTAATGAAGTTGATTTTGCGACTTTCTCATAGTGAGCATAAACCCCGTTTTGATCCGGTAAACTGTACGGTGGTGGTGATAACATCAGCCCTTCATAACCCAGTTCTTTCGCCTGTGCTGCGCGTTTAATTGCGCCCTCGGTAGATAAGTCATTAATTCCTGCAATCAGCGTCACACGCCCTTTGGCAATTTTACTGACCGTGGTTAATACGGTTTTACGTTCGTCTTCATTTAACGCGTAATATTCACCCGTGGTGCCGCAGACCACCAACCCCGTCACACCACTGGCGATCAGTTTTTCGGTTAACTCTGCTAACGCAGTGATATTTAATGAAAGATCATCATGAAATGGAGTGACTAACGGAACAAGAATGCCATGGAAATTCATTATAATTCTCCTGAATTAAAGAAAGCGCTTAATCGAAAAAGGCGAGCAATCGAGCGGTGTCGGTTGCCCGTGGATCATGTTATTGACGATATCTGCGGTAATTGCCGCTTGTGTTAGCCCTAAATGTTGATGCCCAAAGGCAAATACATACGGACCTTTTTGGTCTATGACCGGTAAGGAGTCTGAGATAGTGGGACGGAAACCCATCCACTCACTGGTATTTTGGCTATCTAATGGTGTTTTCAGCATTGGATTCGCCAGCGGTAAAAAGTGGCGGGCACGTTGCATATTGGGTGGACGCTTCAAACCTGCGTATTCAACAGTGCCTGCGAGGCGCAACCCACCGTTCATTGGCGTCATAATAAAACGGCGATCCATACTGGAAATCGGAATGGACAAACGCCCTTTTTCATTTGGTAACATCAAGTGGTAACCGCGCTCGGTTTCCAAAGGGACATTGATGCGACTCACCATTTTCACTAATGACTTTGAAAATGCGCCCCCAGCAATCACGACTTTATCCGCAATAAACGTCCCTTGAGGTGTCGTCACTCGTGCTTGATTTGCTGAGGAAGAATCAATGGCGGTCACTTCACATTCTGTCAGTACTTTCCCACCTAAAATCACAAAAGCCTGTGTTAAGCGTTCGTGCATTTGTGTGAGATCCACTACATGTCCAGTATCGGGATAGAACAATCCACCAATTTGGTTAGTCGCGAGTTCAGGTTGTTGTGCGAGCAATTGGGGTTGATCCAATAGCTGATTATGCACCCCCATATTGTTCAAATATTCCCCATGGCGACGCAGCTTTTCCAAAGTGGCATTTTTTTCTGCTACCAGCAATGAACCTTGAATTTTGACCAAATCCTCCAGCTGCCATTGCTTTGAAAATGCTTGCCAAGAGGGTAATGACGCAGCATTTAGCACAGAAAGCGCGCGGTGAATATGTTGAAATGGTTTATGGCGCATATTCCCTAACAATTTCAATAGCCAAGGTGCTAATGGCAGGATATAGCGCCAATCAATACGCAGAGCGCCTAAAGGATCAAGTAGCATACTGGGAATGGACTTTAACACTGACGGATCGGCAACAGGAAATACCTGCTCAGTTGCAATATGCCCCGCATTACCAAAAGAGGCACCTGAGCCAATTTGGTTTTTATCGAGCAATAAAACGTCCGTGCCGTGATGTTGTACGGATAACGCAATGCTGAGCCCAACAATGCCCCCACCGACTACAATGACGGAATATCTGTTATCCATCGTCGACCTCACTCCACCGTGATACCAAAACGGAACGGATCGTTTTCATCAATCAGTAAGGTATTTTCACCGCTGATGTAAGCATTGCCACGAATCGTTGGAATGATGCCGTTAGCATCCGCAACTTGATAACTGGCTTGAAATTGGCTACCAATAACACTTGCCTGACGCCAAATTTTACCTTCCTCAAGCTTGTTGTCCGCAGCAAGGCACGCTAATTTCGCGCTGGTGCCCGTACCACATGGCGAGCGGTCATATGCCCCTCCGGGACATAACACAAAACTTTGGCTATCTGCACCATCGCAATGTCCAAACAATTCAATATGGTCAATCTCTTGGTCATCTTTACCAAAAATACCTTGATCAACGAGGGCTTTTTTGATTTTTAAACAGACCTCCGTCAGCGCCTTCGCATTCCCATACAAGATAGCAAGTGGTGAATTTTCGACGAGGAAAAACCAGTTTCCGCCCCATGCAATATCCCCAGTCACTAGCCCAACCTCAGGCACGTTAACTTGAACGGCTTTGCGATAGCGATATGCATAAACGTTTTGAATGCTCACGCTACCATCTTCATGTAATTTAGCGGTCACATCCCCCACTGGGGTTTCAATTAAATGCTCACCGTAACCAATGCGCCCTAAGTAATGTAATGATGCGACCAAACCGATGGTACCGTGACCACACATACCTAAGTAGCCTTCGTTATTAAAGAAAATCACGCCCGCCGCAGCTTTAGGGTTAACGGGTTTACACAGTAATGCACCAACTAGAATGTCATTACCTCGAGGTTCTAAAATGGTTGCGCATCGCCAATGGTCATATTCTGTGCGTAACGTTTGTAGGCGCGACGCCATGTCTGAATTCCCTAAATCAGGAAAACCATCAATCACTAAACGTGTGGGTTCCCCTGCGGTATGAGAGTCTATAACCTCAATTTTCTTATATTTACTCTGCATCAGTTCATCCTTATTAATATCATTTGTTAATAGAATGCTTGATTTGTGTAAACAACTCTTGATATCTTTCGAATCAACCTATGCGTATTTCTGCACAATTTAAAAACATTTCAGATAACTATTAAAATTAGTTGAATGCATTGGAGCGCAATATGATTGATTTAAATAAACTGTTGTTGATTAGTCAGGAAAACATGCTTTTCCCCGTGGATAATATTAATAATTTGTTAAATCATCTTGGGTTGGTCATGCCTTTAATCAATACACTTCCTAATGTGACTTTCTTCGTTAAAGACCGTAATGCCAAATACTTGCTTGCCAATGACAACCTTGCTAAACGATGTAAAGTTGATCAGCGCAATGGCGTAATAGGAAAAACTGCAGAAGATATTTTTCACGCGGATTTGGGGCAGAGTTATAGCTCTCAAGATTATTTGGTTATGCAGAAAAAAATAAGTGTTATCAATAAATTGGAGCTACATCTTTATAAGGCGGGATTATTAGGTTGGTGTTTAACGACCAAAGTGCCTATTTTTGATACACGTAATCAGGTGATTGGTGTCGCGGGCATTTCTGTGGATTTACAAGATGAAAAATCAGTCAGTACTAAATTAAATAATCAATTAGGTCGAGTTGAACAATATATTAGCCAGCATTTTGATACCGCAATTAAAATAACAACACTGGCTGAAATTTCAGGGTTGTCGTTATCTCAACTTAATCGTCAATTTAAAACAGTTTTTCATATTACACCTCAGCAATATATTCAGAAGAAGCGCCTTGAACATGCTATCGAATTATTAGAAGAAGACTATTCTATTACAGATATTTCAATTAAATGTGCTTATGCCGATCACAGTGCATTTTGTCGTAAGTTTAAAGAACTGACCAATATGACTCCCAGCCAATTTAAACGAATGCGTTCTAATATCGATAAAAAGACAGTGAATGAACAGGAGATTGCTTATTCCATCTAATCGTTGAACGATGCATGTCCCCCTCAATTCTGGGTCTTTACTCAGGCGAGCGAACTTTTTCCCTGACTTATCCTCTAATCATCAATGGTAAAATAGTTGCTGTCCTCATCGTGATAACGAGGAACTTAGGACAGCTCTTATTGTAGCTAAAACATATTGTAGCTAAAACATAATCGCGTATTGATATAGCACTAAACTGCCCCCTACTGCGGTATATTTTAAGGATGAGTGAATGACCATTTATGATCTGAAACCTAAATTTCAGAATCTGCTACGCCCCATTGTTCGTCAGCTATTTGATGCGGGGATCACGGCAAACCAAGTGACCCTTGCTGCATTAGGCTTGTCCATTATTGTAGGCTGTTTATTAGCGCTTTTTCCAACTCCCTACTTATTTATCTTACTCCCATTTGTCTTATTTATCCGCATGGCTCTCAATGCCATTGATGGTATGCTTGCTCGCGAACACAACCAGAAAAGCCATCTCGGAGCAATGCTGAATGAACTGGGCGATGTCATTTCCGATGTCGCCTTGTACCTACCTTTCGTCCTCATTTTCCCGCAGGCTTTTTGGTGGATTTTGTTGAGCCTCTTTCTCTCTGTATTAACTGAATTTATCGGCGTCATCGCTCAAGCAATGGGCGCATCTCGCCGTTATGATGGCCCTGTCGGTAAAAGTGATCGTGCATTTGTCTTTGGTGCATTAGGATTATTTGTCTGTATTTTTCCACAACTGGTAGTTGCAAGCTGGATAAATATCCTTTTTGCCGTCCTCTCCCTGCTGTTGTTCTATACCTGCTATAACCGTATTCGCCGTGCACTGACTGAGTTAAGCGCAGTATCGGAAAATAATTAAGGAATGATAATGAACACACAAACAGACTATTCGACACAACGTCCTGTCGTCGAATCTCAATTCACCACCAGTGATCATACGAACTTGTTTTACCGTTATTGGCCTACTGAACACATCACCGATAAAGCCATTATTTTGTTTCACCGAGGTCATGAGCACTCTGGTCGTGTCTCTCATTTAGTGGATGAATTAAACCTTTCTGATTTTGCTATGTTCGCATGGGATGCTCGAGGGCATGGCCGTAATGAAGGTCCGCGGGGCTATAGCCCATCACTGAGCACGTCCATTAGTGATGTTGATGAGTTTGTCCATTACGTATCCGAGCAATATCAAATCCCATTCGAAAATATTATTGTTATTGGTCAAAGTGTTGGCGCAGTATTAGTGTCTGCATGGGTACATGACTATGCCCCAAAAATTCGCGGAATGGTGCTTGCGTCTCCCGCATTTAAAGTTAAATTATATGTCCCATTTGCTCGCACCGGTTTGGGACTCATGCAAAAATTGCGTGGACTGTTCTACGTAAACTCTTATGTGAAAGCCAAGTTTTTAACCCATGATGAGCAACGCATTCAATCATTTAACAATGACCCGCTGATCACTCGCCCTATTGCCGTCAACATTCTTCTGGAGCTCTATACCACGGCGGATCGCATCGTGGCAGATGCTGCGGCAATCACATTGCCAACCCAGTTATTTATTTCAGGTAGCGACCATGTGGTACACCATAAGCCACAACATCAATTTTATGAGCGATTAAATACGCCAATTAAAGAGAAGCATATTCTGTCAGGTTTTTATCACGACACATTAGGTGAAAAAGACCGACATATCCCTATCGAAAAAATTCGTCAGTTTATTGATAAATTATTCGCGCTTCCTTTGTATCAACATGATTACCAGTTTGAAGATACATGGAGCACCAGTGCGGATGCCTACCGTTCATTAAGCGTGCCATTACCTGAATATTGCCCAAAAAACATTGCCTATAAAATCATGAGCAAATCCATGAGTACTTTAGGTAAAGCCTCTGAAGGCGTCCGTATTGGTTACGATAAGGGCTTTGATTCTGGCTCAACACTTGATTATGTCTATCGCAATCAGGCACAGGGTTCTGGTCTATTTGGACGAATTATCGATAGGCAATACCTCAACAGTATTGGTTGGCAAGGGATCCGCCAGCGCAAAGTAAATATTGAAAATATTATTCGCCAAGCCATTCGAGAGCTATCCAATAGCGGAAAACCCGTCCGCATTATGGATATCGCCGCAGGTCAAGGGCGCTACATCTTCGATGCTATCAATGATTATGGGAAAGTGGACTCCGTTCTGCTTCGTGACTATAGCCCAATTAACGTTGAACAAGGTCGCTTACACATCAAAGAGCGTTACCTAGAAGATAAAATCCGTTTCGAAGAAGGTAATGCGTTCGATGCTGATGATCTTGCTGCTGTTTCTCCAGCGCCAACGTTAGGTATTGTCAGCGGTCTGTATGAGCTATTCCCAAGTAATGAACTGATCCGAGCCTCACTGGATGGGCTTTCTCGCGCCATTCCTTCCGGTGGCTTGCTTATCTATACCTGCCAACCATGGCATCCTCAGGTTGAAATGATCGCCCGAGTATTACCCAGTCACCAAGGTGGGAAAGCATGGGTCATGCGCTGCCGTAGCCAAGGCGAAATGGATGCCTTAGTCGAAGAGGCTGGGTTCGAAAAAATCACTCAATCTATCGATAACTGGGGTATTTTTAGCGTGTCCCTTGCTCGACGCCGTTAATTATTTTTCTCTTTAATTTACAGGTTATTGGTATCATCACCAGTAACCTGTATTTTTATTTATCTCATACCGATACGGCTGAAAAACAGCCAATCAACGGTGATATGGGCACGATTCATCTAGAACAAAGCAATGAATAAATTAAGATAGGAACCCATTATATGACCCTCAACACCCAAGATACGCGCACGGCATCACGACGCCAAATTTGGATTTATGGGCTATTTTGGTTGCTCTTCTTAGCGCCCTTTTTCTTTTTAACGTACGGGCAAGTCAACAACTATACCGCTACATTACCCAATGTACCCTCTTATGTTTATAGCTGGGAAAAACAGATCCCTTTTTTACCTTGGACAATTATTCCCTATTGGAGCATCGACCTATTTTACGGGATTTCACTGTTCATCTGTACCTCTCGCCGTGAGCAGTGCATCCATGGCTTACGCTTAATCGCAGCATCACTTATTGCCTGTGTTGGCTTTTTACTCTTCCCACTTAAATTTAGTTTTCCTCGCCCTGATACCCATGGCGTATTTGGCTGGATGTTCGACAGCTTAGAGCTGTTTGATTTACCGTACAACCAAGCCCCTTCATTACATATTATTTTACTGTGGTTACTGTGGTTGCGCTTCCGCTCCCATACACCAACTCAATGGCGCTGGCTGTTGCATAGCGTGTCAATTCTGATTCTTATTTCTGTCCTCACGACATGGCAACATCATTTTATTGATGTGATCACTGGGTTCGCAGTTGGTGTCATCATCAGCTATTTGTTACCTATTACTACTCGTTGGCAATGGCATTACACAGGAAGTCCTCGAAGCCTAAAAATTGCTAAAAACTATGGATTAGGTGCAGTGCTGTGCTTCGCCCTCGCCTTTTTATTACAAGGCGCTCTGTGGTGGTTTTTATGGCCTGCTCTCGCCTTAGCTTTTGTCACATTAGGCTATTTAGGGGCTGGAGCTTCTGTATTCCAGAAAACAGCTGAAGGTCACGTTTCTCCATCCGCTATATTAGTATTACTCCCTTATCGCCTCATTGCTTGGGGTACTTATCATTACTATGCTAAGCGCTGCCAGCAACCCAGTATTGTGAATGAAAAAATTGTTTTGGGAGGACGCCCGTTATATCCATTGCAAACGCAAGCCGTTCTCGATATGACTTGCGAGTGGTCTCGCAATATTTACAGCTATGGGAAAAATTATTGTAGCCAGCCACAAATTGATTTGTTACCTCTAAGCCCAGAGGATATTGAAAAAGCCATTAGAACCATGGACAAACTCGCACAAAGTGGAACTGTCTATATTCACTGCAAATTGGGTTATTCTCGAAGTGCAACGGTTGTTGTGGCATGGTTAGTACACCAAAATATGGCAAAAAACATTGAAGATGCAATCGCGCAGGTTGAACGCGTTCGTCCTCAGGTCATTTTAAATTCCGCGACCATTGAACAATTACATCACTGGTATCAGCAATTTCATGTACAAAGAGAAAACCAATGAGTTCATTACTGGATAAAGACCGTGGAGATGTCATTGTCGTGCTCACGGGGAGTTGGCGCTATTTGGCGATAGTTGCCATCCTAGCATTGCTGGGGCAATTCGCATTGTTGTTCCATGGTTCGATATCACACTTGAGTCTAGCTGTGGGGGTCATGCTATTTTTTGCTAGCCAGTATTTTATTTTCCGCTTATGCCTTGATCATCATTTCTTTATCCTGATTTATCACCAAGGAGATACACAAGCCTTCGATGATGCACTTGAGCATCTATTCCCTCAATCATCAGCGGGTCGCAGTATGGAAAGTCGATGGGCAGGTACGCGCAAATTATTTCAGCGTGCCAGTTATGCCGTTACGCTATTATGGGGATGGTTATTATTTTCGCTTATTTTTTAGTTTATTTTGGGTCATATTTAAATCAGAGGTAAATTGACTATTAATTAATTATTATCTTTTTTAACTCACTGTTTAAAATAGAAAATCGATAGTTAATAATTATTTTAAATACGTTTAATGATATTTAACGTAGAAAATAACGATTTTTTACTTTTGATACTGAAAGCGTTATGATAATTGTAGTTTCATTGATAAATAACACATTTTTTTGATTCAGTTAGGCGTATCCTCATCTCTTCATTTCGTTTATTTTTCACCCTGTTATTTTGGTAGGGTTTTAATGAGTACAAGAAATATTAATAGATTGCGCCCTTTTAGCGCATTAATAGACTCCTGTTGGAAAGAGAAATATACCGCAGCACGTTTCATGAAGGACTTAATTGCGGGTATTACCGTTGGGATTATTGCAATTCCATTGGCGATGGCGCTCGCAATAGCCAGTGGCGTTCCCCCGCAATATGGACTTTACACCGCTGCAATTGCTGGGATTGTAATTGCCATTTCTGGTGGTTCCCGTTATAGCGTATCCGGTCCTACAGCGGCGTTTGTGGTGATCTTATACCCAGTATCTCAGCAATATGGGCTCAGTGGCTTATTAGTCGCAACATTAATGTCAGGCATTATCTTGCTGGCAATGGGTTTTGCTCGGTTTGGTAAGTTCATCGAATATATTCCCGTGTCCGTAACGCTGGGATTTACGTCTGGGATTGCTATTACGATTGCCACTATGCAAATCAAGGATTTCTTTGGTCTGCAAATGGAGCATGTTCCTGAAAACTATGTTGATAAGGTTATTGCTCTAAGCAAAGCTTTTCCAACCTTCCAATATAGCGATATGTTGATTGGGCTTGCCACATTACTTGTCTTAATCTTCTGGCCTAAACTTAAGGTTCGCCTGCCTGGGCATCTACCCGCAATTATTGTTGGGACCTTAATTATGTGGATATTAACGCTGTTTGATATTCATGTGGAAACGATCGGTTCTAAATTTAGCTATTTGCTTCCTGACGGCACAGAAGGAAGTGGTATTCCGCCAATTTTACCGCAATTTATATTGCCATGGGAGTTACCAGGCAGTGCCCCCATTAGCTGGGCGATGATCACAGCACTTATGCCTGCCGCACTATCGATGGCAGTGCTAGGTGCGATTGAGTCCCTACTGTGTGCCGTAGTGCTCGATAATATGACGGGGAAAAAGCACCACTCCAATAGTGAATTGATAGGTCAAGGGCTAGGAAATATTGCCGCCCCATTCTTTGGGGGGATCACGGCAACGGCTGCAATTGCTCGTTCTGCTGCAAACGTTCGAGCCGGTGCAACCTCTCCTATCTCAGCTATCATACACTCGATTTTAGTGCTACTGACACTGCTTATTTTAGCGCCTTTATTGTCGTATTTACCGCTTGCCGCCATGTCTTCACTGCTCTTGATCGTGGCTTGGAACATGAGTGCAGCGGGTAAAGTCTTTAGCTTGATCCGCCGCGCACCTAAAGATGACATTATTGTATTGCTGTTATGTATGTCTTTAACTGTTCTATTCGATATGGTGATCGCCATTACCGTCGGTATCGTTATTGCTTCGTTGCTGTTTATGCGACGTATTGCCAATATGACACGAGTCACACAGTTGCCGGAGACTCAAGAAGATAAGAGCGTGTTAGTTGTCCGAGTGAATGGTCCACTGTTCTTTGCTGCCGCAGAACGTATTTTTGATGAACTGCGAGTAAAAAGTCATGGCTATGAAATTATTGTTATGCAGTGGGATGCGGTACCTGTCTTTGATGCGGGTGGCTTAGAAGCCTTCCAGAAATTTATTGATATCGTACGTAAAGATACTCACATTATTGTGTGTGATATCCCATTCCAACCGCTGAAAACATTAGCTCGTGCGAATGTTCGTCCTATTGATGGCGCGCTCAGTTTCCAAAACTCACTGGATAGTGCTTTAGACGAAGTTCAGCACATTCAAGAGGCTAAAAGGTCCCTTACGTCTTAAAAAGGCGAAGACTTAAATTATAACTGAAGCTAACAATAAAAATGCCGCACTTGCTAAACAAGCGCGGCATTTTCTATTCTTTCTGTCCCTAAAACTAGTAGCAATACATTTCGTTATTCTCTTTTTTACCTAGCTCACATGCCATTGCGCGGAGTTTCGTGGCTTTTTGCTCGTCATCTCTGACAGTACCATTGTTGCCATCATTAAATTGAAATGATGCCATTCCTTCAGCAAAACCTGAGAAAGTTAACGCATCCGCTTTTGCAAACCACTCTAACGCCTTTTTTTCATTCTGTGGTACGCCATGACCATCATAATAAATGATGCCTAACCATAATGGCGCGTTGAAGTAATCTTTGTCATTTAACGCACTGACTTCCTCAAGTAGTGCAATGGCGCGCGGATAATCAACAGCGCCAGACTCCGGCGTAATTAAAGCTTCAGCTAAACTAATTTTTCCTCGAATACTTCCACCATCAACGGCTTTACTTGCATATTCGCGGGCTTTGACAAATTCTTCAGTGAACGTTCTATCACCACTCATTAACGTAATATCCGCCAATAATGAATATGCATCCGCATTACCTGATTGTGCTGATTTTTCTGCCCATAACTTAGCGTTATTTTGGTTTTGTAATACACCAACCCCCGATAAATACATGCCTGCTAATTCATATTGCGCTTTAGCATCATTATTTTGAGCCGCAATTTTAGTGTGTTCGAATACTTTCTTATTTTCAGGTGTAATATCGTATTGCGCTGAAACTTGTAGAGAAAATACCAAGCCTACTGCCCCTAAACAAAGTTGACGACTAACGTGTTTAACACTTGAGATTATCGGATACATAGGCACCTTTTTATTTTTTTAAATTTATTATGAATCAGTATTTCAAAAAATTCAGTTAAAAATCTCTGCATTACAGTGCTGACCCTTGTCCCCCATTTACGAGCAAATATTGGTATAAACTGTTCATACCTACCCAACGGTTTTCACACCATTGCGGTGCTAACAATGTTGGCTTTCTCGCACTAGCACTGATGCGATGATATAAAATATCGGTCGGAGTATGGCGGATCATCTCACCGGCGGTGGCTGTATATTCTTCTAAAGATAGCGTTTCTAAGCGTCCTGCATGCCAACTTTTTGCCATAATGCTGCCCTCAACAATGTGCAATGGATGCAGCTTTATACCATCCGTGCCACATACCAAAACCGCATCTAATGTCTGCATATTCATGGTTGCATTTTCGCTTGGCAGACCGCAAATCAAGTGTGTACATACCTTGAGTCCAAGTGCGCGAGCTTTTTGCGCTGTTGCTTGATAAGCCGCAAAGTCATGCCCACGATTTATACGGTGTAACGTCTTATCATGAGCAGTTTGTAACCCAAGCTCTAACCAAATTTCATAACCTTGTTGACGGTACCCAGCCAGTAAAGAGAGCACAGCATCAGGTACGCAATCAGGGCGAGTACCTACACATAACCCAACCATATCAGCTTGTTGTAGCGCTTCTTCATACAATAGTTTTAATCTATGCACTTCGTCATAGGTGCTGGTATAAGCTTGGAAATACGCTAAATAGCGATTTGCGCGGGATATTCGAGAAATTTGCTGTTGGATTTGCAAACTGATGGATTGCTCAGATTGGTTTTCATCACTGAAGGATGACACATTACAAAATGTACAGCCACCCCGCCCCAACGTGCCATCACGGTTTGGGCAGCTAAAGCCACCGTGCAAGGTGACTTTGTGAATTTTTTCACCATATCGGCGCTGAAGATCAGCGCCGAACATGGAAACAACATCGTTTAATTGCATTTGGAACCGAGATTAACTGTTAGTATCCAGTGCAGGGAAGCTTTTTACCACTTCGTCGATCGCTTTAACTTGTTGTAAGAATGGCTCTAATTTATGCAATGGTAGCGCAGAAGGACCGTCGCAACGTGCATTTTCTGGATCTGGATGCGCTTCGAGGAATAGACCAGCTAAACCTACTGCCATGCCAGCTCTTGCCAATTCCGCCACTTGACCACGACGACCACCAGAAGCCGCACCAAATGGGTCTCGACATTGCAGTGAATGTGTCACGTCAAAGATGACTGGGCACCCTTTAGACGCTTGCATCATGACATTAAAGCCAAGCATATCAACCACGAGATTGTCATAACCAAAGTTTGCACCGCGGTCACACAGAATAATTTTATCGTTGCCACCTTCAATGAATTTCTCAACGATGTTACCGATTTGTCCTGGGCTGATGAACTGCGGTTTTTTGATGTTAATCACTGCATCCGTTTTTGCCATCGCAGCGACTAAATCCGTTTGGCGAGCAAGGAAAGCGGGTAATTGGATAACATCAACCACTTCAGAAACAGGTTGTGCTTGATCAGGCTCATGCACATCTGTAATGATTTTTACACCGAAAGTCTGTTTGATTTCTTGGAAGATTTTCATCCCTTCTTCCAGACCCGGACCACGATAAGAGTGAATAGATGATCGGTTAGCTTTATCAAAAGAGGCTTTAAACACATACGGAATGCCTAATTTTTGTGTCACAGTGACATAATGCTCACACACTTTCATCGCCATATCGCGAGATTCAAGTACGTTCATGCCACCAAACAGAACAAATGGCAGATCGTTTGCGACCTTAATATCACCGATACTGACTACTTTCTGTTGCATACTCTTACCCTTCATAGGAAGACAGTAAACTGTCTATACGTTAATCAATGCAGTACGACTGGAAGATTATCCAGCGAATAAATTTGGATCTTAATCATTTCGGACACTGGGTCTTCTGGGCAATGCTCAACAAAATAGTTAAGGTCGCTCAGTGCCACATGATTACAGTCTAAATGCGCGAGGATAAGTCCTCGGTCACGAATTTCATAGGGATCTTCAGGATCTAGGATTAGCAACGTCTCACAGACTTTTAATGCCATCTCCATTTTCTTCTCTTCCATCAGCGCCGCTTTCAATGTATCAAAAGTTTTGCGTACGATGACGCTATGTTCAGCGACATCTAGCTCATCAAAGATAAACTCAGAGTATGGATCGACCGTCCCTTTCAACCACATTGTTAATGTATGCTGAGATAGGGTTTCACCATTGACAGGGTTAATAAACCATTGAGAACCATCGCGCTTTGTCGAAACAAATAGCAACTGAGTCGGGAAAATCGCGGCGTCAACATCCAAGTCGAGTTGCTCAGCAATAAATAAAAAAATGGAACCAAGAGAGACAGGCGTACCTTGTTTGGAGGATATGACTTTATCCAGCCACAACATATCCGACAGGGCATAGATGCCTTCCGCAGCACCATATTTCCACTGAGAATAAAACAGAGTAATCAGCTGCTCTATTTTTGACTGATTATCCGCAGTCAAATCTATTGCATCTCGCGCTTTAGCGACAAGTTCATCTAATTGCGCTTGTACCTGCATAAAAGGAAAATCGGCACGAATGATTTGAGAAACCATCATAATGCCTTCGCTTAACGGTAACTGATTAAACTCAATATTTGCTATTGTTTTCATTACAATTCCACTACAATTGCCCACTTAACCATTCCATTGACCAAGAGAAACTCGCTCTTTACCACCATAATCGAGACAAGTCTCGACATTGGTGTACCCATTTTCATTAAATAGCTCTCGGACTGTTGAGCCTTGCTGCCAACCATGTTCAAGCAGCAGCCACCCTTGTTGTTTTAAGTATTGTTTTGATGTGGCAATAATGTGTTCTAAATCTGAAAAACCGTGGTTATCAGCAATCAACGCGGTTGATGGCTCAAAACGCACATCACCTTGGCTCAAGTGAATATCACCCTCATCAATATAAGGAGGGTTACTCACAATCATATCAAATAGTTCATTTGGTAGTGAAGCAAACCAATCACTTTGCGAAAATTGAATGTTTGGAAGCGCTAAACGCTGTTGATTTCGTTGTGCTAACGCCACAGCCTCAGGGTTAAAGTCTACGCCGACCACACAACTATTCGGCAACTCTGACGCTAAAGCTAATCCAATCGCGCCAGTGCCAGTGCCAAGATCTAAAATTCGGCACTCCGCGTTAGGTAATCGCACTAACGCTTGCTCAACAAGGCATTCGGTATCAGGGCGAGGGATCAGTGTCGCTGGCGACACATACAATGGTAAAGACCAAAACTCACGTTCGCCGACAATGTATGCTATTGGCTCGCCCTGCTCACGACGCATTAATAAAGCGTCAAGCTGGGTCTGTTCGTCTGACGTGAGTTCCGTCTCATCAAAGGCTAGAATATAAGTACGGCTACGCCCCGTCGTGTATTGCAACAGGATCTGCGCATCACGTTTAGCGCTATCACTGGCAGACAGCCTTACGACTGCCTGCTGTAACCATTCGCTATAACGCATTAGTCCTGCTCAGATAATGCAGAAAGCTGATCAGCTTGGTATTCGTTGATGATAGGCTGGATTAATGTATCCAGTTTCCCTTCCATCACTTCATCCAAACGGTACAGTGTCAGGTTGATACGGTGATCTGTCACACGACCTTGTGGGAAATTGTATGTCCGAATACGGTCAGAACGGTCACCCGAACCTAACAAGTTACGGCGCTCAGATGCTTCCGCAGCATGACGTTTATCCATTTCTGCTTGGCGTATACGTGCACCTAACACCGACATCGCTTTCGCTTTGTTCTTGTGTTGTGAGCGCTCATCCTGACACTCAACCACAATACCGGTTGGTAAGTGGGTAATACGAATTGCTGAGTCAGTGGTGTTAACGTGCTGACCACCCGCCCCAGAAGAACGGAAAGTATCAATACGCAGATCCGCTGGGCTGATTTCTGGCAATTCAGCTTCTGGCAACTCAGGCAGAATAGCAATAGTACATGCGGACGTATGAATACGACCTTGCGACTCAGTCTCAGGAACACGTTGTACTCGGTGACCACCTGATTCAAATTTCAGACGACCATAAACACTGTCACCCGAGATTTTCGCGATCACCTCTTTATACCCACCGTGCTCACCATCGCTGGTGCTCATCAGCTCAACACGCCAGCGATGACTTTCTGCATAGCGGCTGTACATACGGAATAGATCACCCGCAAAAATCGCTGCTTCATCGCCACCCGCACCAGCGCGGATTTCCACAAAACAGTTATATTCATCATCAGGATCTTTTGGAAGTAACAGCAATTGTAATTGCTGTTCCAGCTCTTCATTGCGCTCTTTTGCTTCTTTAAGCTCTTCTTGAGCCATCTCTTTCATTTCAGGATCGTCTAACAGCATTTGGGCTGTTTCGATATCATCCTGAACGGTGCGCCACGCAGTAAAACACTTCGCGACATCCGTTAACTGAGCATATTCTTTTGATAAAGCACGAAAACGGTCTTGATCAGCAATCACACCCGCATCAGCAAGGTGCGCTTCAATTTCTTCGTAGCGTTCTTGTAATGCTTCTAGTTTTGCGACAATAGAAGGCTTCATTCGTTATATCAGACCTATGATTAAAAAGTGGTTATTGATGGTCCAGCCCTAAGCTGTCCCTAAGTAGATTTAGACGCTCAACATCCCCATTTCCTGCAGCTTGCTGCAAAGATTTAGTCGGAGCGTGGATCAGGCGGTTGGTTAACTGTTGTGATAATTGCATGATTACTTGCTCAGGGTTGGCACCTTGGGCAATGGCTGCAAGTGCTTTCTCGGTCATACTTGCCCGAATTGCTTCCGCCTGTTCTCTATATTCGCGAATTGTAGAGACTCCGGCTTGTGAGCGCAACCAATCCATAAAATGACCGCTTTCTTGTTCAACGATAAATTCCGCTTCAACCGCCGCGGCCTTACGCTGAGCCAAGTTTTGGGCAATGATGCATTCAAGATCATCAACAGTATAGAGATAAACATCTCTGAGTTTTTCTACATCCTGCTCGATATCACGAGGTACAGCGATATCAATCAATAACATAGGTTTACTGCGACGTGCTTTCATCGCACGTTCGACCATTCCTTTACCAATAATTGGCAATGGGCTGGCTGTCGAGCTGATCACGATATCTGCTTCAGCTAAACGGTTGTCGATGTCCGCTAATGAAATAACTTGTGCGTTAACTTCCTTGGCGAGCAGTTGTGCACGTTCAAGGGTTCGGTTAGCTATCATCATTTTCTGCACGCCATGCTCACGTAAATGACGCGCGACTAATTCAATAGTTTCACCTGCACCGACTAACAAAATATTCAAATGTTTGAGTGATTCAAAAATCTGTCTCGCAAGTGTACAAGCAGCAAATGCGACAGAAACGGCATTCGCACCAATATCGGTTTCTGTTCGTACACGTTTTGCCACGGAAAAAGATTTTTGGAATAAGCGCTCTAATTCGCTAGACAGTGAATGGTTATCTTGCGAAAGCGCAAAGGCCTTTTTCACTTGACCGAGAATTTGAGGCTCACCGAGAACCAGTGAATCTAACCCACTCGCCACGCGCATAAGGTGACTTACTGCGCGTGCATCTTGATGCCAGTAGAGACTGGGTTGTAGGTCTTTAGCGGTGATCCCATGAAAATCACATAACCATTTTGTTAACTGTTCTTGCGCTTTTTCTTGAGATTCAAGGCTTAGATACAGTTCAGTTCGGTTACAGGTAGACAGCACAACACCGCCACGCACTTGAGGCTGTTTTAAAAGTTCCTCAAGTGCGTGGTCGATTTTTTCAGGACCAAAAGCGACTTGCTCACGCAAAGCTACCGGTGCTGTTTTATGATTAATGCCTAAGGCTAATAAGGTCATTGTGCTTACGACTTACTCACATTGCTCACATTGCTAATTTATTTATCAGCCTGATACTAGTAACCTAGCTCATAGCTGAGATTTATATGCGTATATTGTAGATGATTAACGCTTCTGTTTCTACGGGTACTCAATGGCTAACAGCCAGAAAGATGATTAACCCCAAAATATGAAGTAATTATCTGACTAGCTGCCTTAAATATCAATAAGATGCTTTAAGAATGCATTTATTACGCACAGAAAGCAAATCCATACTTTTCATCATATTATCATTGATAAGCCAATAAGATTGGCGCAATATCCCTGAAAAATATCTCATTTTAACGTTAGCATCCCATTAAAGCACTCTGGTGTTTTCGATAGCTTTAATAGGCAATGATGTCTAAAATAAATTTAATTCTCTATTGAGAAAACCAGAAAATGGTTAAAATAACGACCCTGTTTGTGGTTTCATCTGCAATGTCATTACTATTCACTCTATGTTGAGAATCGATATGCAATTTTTTTCTGCTCTGTCGTTTATTCGCCCAGCCAAAGGCTTTTTGCGATTAATTCCCCTCTCAGCCTTATTTCTTACCGCCTGCGTGACAACGTCACAAAACACCACAAAAGAAACCTCTTCATCTTCTGATGAACAGTGGCAAAAACATCAGGCTCAAGTTTCGGAATTGCGAGATTACCAAACTCGAGGCTCCTTTGTGTATATCGGCGGACAAGGAACTGGCACGGAAACCAAAACCTACGCGAAATTTTTCTGGCAACAATACACGCCTGAAAAATACCGTTTATTGCTCACCAATCCATTAGGAACTCGCGAACTGGAACTCAGTGTAGAGCCTGATTTAACCAAATTAACGACTAAAGATGGGCAAACTCACATGAGTGATGTGCCGAGTGAGTTAATTTATCAGTTAACAGGCATGGATATCCCTATTGATGAACTCACCGCGTGGTTAGTCGGCTCACCCGGTCGAGCGTCAGAATACACCCTTGATAGTAACCACCTGTTGAAATCAGTCACTTTTAAAGTCAATGGTGAAACATGGAATTTGGATTATCTCTCTTACGATACCAAAACCACACCCATGTTACCGAATCAGATGGAATTGCATCAAAAAGATAAAATCATTAAGTTAAAAATGGATAGTTGGACACTGAAAAAATGACATTAACGTGGCCATCACCGGCAAAATTGAATCTATTCTTATACATTACAGGGCAGCGTGCTAATGGCTACCATGAGCTACAAACCTTGTTTCAGTTTTTAGATTATGGTGATGAAATTACCTTCACTGCACGTTCCGATGATCACATTAATTTACTCACTCCAATGGTGGGCGTGGATGTCGAAAAAAACTTAATTACTCGCGCTGCCAAAAGTTTACAGACCTATTGTCGTGAGTCACTAAACCATCAGGGTCCTTTGGGTGCCGATATTTGTATTAACAAAGTGTTGCCTATGGGTGGCGGTATCGGTGGTGGTTCATCCAACGCGGCTACTACGCTCATTGCGTTAAATGAACATTGGCAAACCCACGTTTCTGATGATGTTTTAGCAGAATTAGGTCAACATCTGGGTGCAGATGTACCTGTTTTTGTTCGTGGTCATGCTGCCTTTGCAGAAGGGATTGGCGAAATTTTAACACCGGCAGAACCAAAAGAGCGTTGGTATTTAGTCGCTCACCCCGGAATTGAAATCTCAACCCCGATGATCTTCACAGATCCAGAATTAAATCGAAATTCTCCAAAACGCGCTTTAGCCGCATTATTACTGGCTCCGTATGCAAATGACTGCGAACCAATTGCAAGAAAACGTTTTCGTGAGGTTGAACAGCTCGTTTCTTGGCTGTTACAATATGCTCCGTCTCGCCTAACAGGAACAGGCGCTTGTGTCTTTTCTGAGTTCGAAACACAAGCGGATGCCCTGAAGGTGTTAAATAAAGCCCCATCGTGGGTGCACGGATTCGTCGCTCAAGGAGCGAATGTTTCTCCTGTGCACAAATTCCGCGCTGGGATAACCCGTGTATTGCACCAATAAGTAATGACCCATCCATCATTGCTGTTGGTCAACAATATCTCTCTGGACGCAAGCCTGAGGTTTTTCTCGTGCCCGATATGAAGCTTTTTGCTGGTAACGCTACACCGGAACTAGCACAACGTGTTGCTAACCGCCTTTACACTAATCTTGGAGACGCGGCTGTTGGTCGTTTTAGCGACGGCGAAGTCAGTGTTCAAATTAATGAAAATGTTCGCGGTGGTGATATTTTTATCATCCAGTCAACTTGTGCACCAACTAATGACAACCTGATGGAACTGGTTGTGATGGTTGATGCCCTGCGCCGTGCATCTGCTGGTCGTATTACCGCTGTTATTCCTTACTTCGGTTATGCAAGACAGGATCGTCGCGTACGTTCTGCCCGTGTACCAATCACCGCTAAAGTTGTTGCCGATTTTCTGTCTAGTGTAGGTGTTGACCGTGTTCTTACCGTTGACTTACACGCAGAGCAGATCCAGGGCTTCTTTGATGTTCCTGTAGATAACGTATTTGGTAGCCCAATCCTTCTGGAAGACATGTTGCAGAAAGACTTAGAAAACCCAATCGTTGTTTCTCCAGACATCGGCGGCGTCGTTCGCGCTAGAGCAATCGCGAAATTACTGAACGATACCGATATGGCTATCATTGATAAACGTCGCCCACGCGCAAACGTTTCTCAAGTCATGCATATCATTGGTGACGTTTCAGGTCGTGACTGTATTTTAGTTGACGATATGATTGATACTGGTGGCACACTGTGTAAAGCAGCTGAGGCGCTGAAAGAGCGTGGTGCTAAGCGTGTATTCGCTTATGCAACTCACCCAATCTTCTCCGGTAACGCTGTAGACAACATCAAAAACTCTGTGATTGATGAAGTCATTGTTTGTGACACAATTCCTCTTTCTCCTGAAATCAAGGCGCTGAACAAAGTTCGCACCCTGACCCTTTCAGGCATGCTGGCCGAAGCTATTCGCCGTATCAGCAATGAAGAGTCAATTTCTGCGATGTTCGAGCACTAATTCTAAAACGGGGTCTTAATGACCCCGTTTTAACATACTGGTTTCAGTCGTTTTTCATTAAATTATTGAGGCGAGAAATGTGCTTTATCGCACCACATTCATTGTGGTCACGATACAAAAATTTATAAGTAGCGCCCCTACTGTTGTCCATCAACCGTAGGGGCTTTATTTTTTGTATGTGATATTAAGATAATTTCTAAACAAAAAATAAGAGTGAAATTCTTAGCCAATAATTTCACTCTTATTTATATTCATCATGATATTCATCATGCTTCCGATCACCGAGCGCATTATTTTCCGCAATCAGCTCTCAACAGTTAATTTCACACTGTTGGGATTTGACGTTAACTTGTCATGGATAACGATGGTTATCATTACGGGAATGAAATTGGCGTTTTACTAAACAGTAACGATCTTCCACTTTTTCCCTACCACCCATTCTCGCACCCACTAACCAAACTAATGCACCAATAAAAATTCCAAACAACGAACCGTTAATGATGTCATCGGATAAGCCTAAGTCCACAATATGAGAAAACAGGTTTAAACCAATGCTCCCTCCCATGACGACCATGCCCAGTCCCATTAAACCATTTCCGATGAATGTAACCGTTTTCCGTTTCATATTTACCTCCAATATCAGTAAACTGATAAGCAAGCATTGAAGAAAAGTTCGATAAAACTTTATATTTATGTAAAGAGTATAGCTCTTTAAGTAAAATTATTTGCGATAAGCTTCACATGTATAGAAGAGTTTAAGGATATCTACTCAAAAAATGCTTTTTATCAAACTATAAACTTGCCTTATAGCTTTACCGAATAATTCAGAAGCTAATTATCACTACAAAAATCTTCTCTCTGACAATTTTGTACATCCACCCCGACACGAGGTAAACTAGTCACCAATTTCTATACATTGACAGTGAAAAAGTCCCCGTGAGTAAAATAAAATTAATTGTTGGATTAGCCAATCCGGGCGCTGAATATGCGCAAACCCGCCATAATGCTGGTGCGTGGTATGTTGATTTACTGGCACAACGCCATAACCAATCACTAAAAGAAGAGCCTAAGTTTTTTGGCTATACAGCGCGCATCAATATTGGCGGCAATGATATTCGTTTGCTAGTACCAACGACTTTTATGAATTTAAGTGGTAAATCCGTCGCCGCAGTGGCCAATTTCTATCGAATCAATCCTGATGAAATTTTAGTCGCTCATGATGAGCTCGACTTACCACCGGGCGTTGCAAAAATGAAACTGGGTGGTAGCAACGGCGGACATAACGGCTTAAAAGATATTCAAAGCAAATTTGCCAATAACCCGAACTTTTACCGCTTACGCATTGGTATTGGGCATCCAGGCGATAAAAACAAAGTTGTTGGTTTCGTGTTAGGCAAACCACCGCTGTCTGAACAGAAGCTTATTGATGATGCGATTGATGAATCTGTGCGCTGTACGGACATCCTGTTATCAGATGGAATGGATAAAGCTATCAATCGCTTACATGGTTTTAAAGCCACTGCCTAAGAGTTGATTTCATCAAACACAAGTTTTTGTGTATAATCAGCGCCAATTGTCTAAACATTAGGGGCAGCACACGCCTGCCCCTCGCTATTAAGGTGAGAAACATATGGGTTTTAAATGCGGTATCGTTGGTCTGCCTAACGTGGGTAAATCCACTCTGTTTAATGCATTGACCAAAGCCGGCATCGAAGCAGCCAACTTCCCTTTCTGTACGATTGAACCAAACACGGGTGTTGTGCCAATGCCAGACCCACGTCTTGATCAATTAGCTGAGATCGTGAAGCCTCAGCGCATTCTACCAACCACGATGGAATTCGTTGACATCGCTGGCTTAGTAAAAGGCGCATCAAAAGGTGAAGGTCTTGGTAACCAATTCCTGACTAACATCCGTGAAACCGAAGCGATTGGTCACGTTGTTCGCTGTTTCGAAAATGACAATATCATCCACGTTGCGGGTCAAGTTGACCCTGCGGCGGATATCGAAGTTATCAATACTGAATTAGCACTATCTGACTTAGACACTTGTGAGCGTGCTATTCACCGCGTACAAAAGCGCGCAAAAGGCGGCGATAAAGACGCAAAAGCGGAATTAGAAGCACTGGAAAAATGCCTGCCACACTTAGAACAAGCGGGTATGCTGCGTTCACTGGATTTAACGGCTGAAGACAAAGCCGCTATCCGTTATTTAAGCTTCTTAACGCTGAAGCCAACCATGTACATTGCCAACGTCAATGAAGATGGTTTTGAAAATAACCCTTACTTAGATAAAGTTTACGAAATCGCGAAAGCTGAAGGTTCTGTTGTTGTTCCTGTTTGTGCCGCTATCGAATCCGATATCGCCGAGCTGGACGATGAAGAGCTTGATGAATTCATGGCAGATTTAGGCATTGAAGAGCCAGGCTTGAACCGTGTGATCCGTGCGGGTTATGAGTTATTAAACCTGCAAACTTACTTCACCGCTGGGGTGAAAGAAGTGCGTGCATGGACTATCCCTGTTGGCGCAACAGCTCCACAAGCGGCAGGTAAAATCCACACTGACTTCGAAAAAGGCTTTATCCGCGCACAAACTATCGCATTTGAAGATTTCATCAAATACCGTGGTGAGCAAGGTGCAAAAGAAGCGGGTAAAATGCGTGCGGAAGGCAAAGATTACATCGTCAAAGATGGTGATGTGTTGAATTTCTTGTTTAATGTGTAAACTTACACTTTAATTTCACACCGTTTCATCTCTTAATAAAACAGCATAAAATTCATGAGATTAACTTGGTTTTATGCTGTTTATCGTCTCTCAGACGATTCATGAAAACCTACAACTGAATGAGTATATAACTGAGTACCGCTTATTTATCTTCGTTGAAATCCACCATCATCGTCTTCATAGATAGCGCCAAGACGGAATTGAGCACCTACATTCTCCTGCTTACCTGATTTATGAAACCACTCAATGATCAGTCGTCCGCTGTTTTAAAATCTTTGGGAGCACCATTACCAAAGTTATAATCGGACCCGATTATAATTTGAGCACCCGCGTCACCACGACTTGCCGTTGCGAAGTTTTAATTTTTAATCCATGCAATATCAGAGTAATTCATATAGCACAAGTAGCTGATTTGAATTGTAAATACAATATACTTACTTGTAGTAATTAAACAATAATAGACGCCAGTAATAAAAAGTTGGATATTTTATACATCAATATCCAACTCATTTTAAGAAAATAGAAAGTAAGGTATTACACTCTACCTATATCTTTTAAACGATTTCCTTCCATTAATTTTCTTTCTATTTGTTCAAGCGCCACATTTTTAGTCTCAGGTACATAATATAATGTAATGACAATAAATATAATATTAAGTATTGAATAAATCCAAAATGTATTTGTATCTCCTAACAATGATAGCAATGTTAAGAATGTCGCACTCACTAACATATTAGCCACCCAGTTCGCAGTCGTTGAACATGTTATTCCAAAATCTCTGCCTTTTAATGGCTGAATTTCAGAGCAAAGAACCCATATGATAGGACCCGCGCTAACCGCAAAACCGATGATAAATAATAATAATAACGATACACTAATATATTGTAAAAATAGAGTATGTGTTTGATAAGACAGTATATGAGCAAGTAATGCTATACTGATAGCCATAACAGAAAACCCAGCTAATAATAGTTTTTTCCTACCAAAACGGTCAACTATTGCTATAGCAAATAATGTCGCAATTACATTAACAATACCGACTAAAACGGTTCCATACATTTGCTGAGAAGTAGAAGCAAATCCAGCTAAAGAAAATATTTTAGGCGCATAATACATAATTACATTTATGCCGGTAAGTTGTTGCATAAATTGCAATGAAATACCTAAAAATACACTTCTTCGAAAATTTCTATTATCTCTAAATAAATTAAATCCCGATTGTTTCACTTTTAAGCTATTGAGAATATCACCAAGTTCTTGTTCTACTTCCTCTTTGGACTCACGCAATTTGAATAATATTTTTTTAGCTTCTTCAACTTTATTTTTGCTTGCTAACCAACGTGGACTTTCAGGTAAAAATGTAACACCAAAAAATAATAATACAGCTGGAATAGCCGTAATCCCTAACATCCAACGCCAAGCATGATCATAACTAAAACCCGTATCTGATATAAAAGCTAATAATATACCGATAGTAATCATTAGTTGGTACATAGAAATCATGCCACCCCTGATTTTCTTAGGGGCAATCTCAGATAAATAGGCAGGAGTTGTAAATGAAGATATACCAATCGCGAGGCCTAATATAACTCTAGAAAATATAAGAAAATAAGCATTTGGTGATAGTGAAGAACCTAAAGCTCCAATTATAAATAATACAGAGCTAATAATTAGACTTTTTCTTCTTCCATTACGAGATGAAAGCCATCCACTCATCAATGCACCCAATGCAGCACCTAACATCATAGAGCTAACAATAAATTCTTGTAATGTTGACGAGATTTCAAAATCTCGGCTAATAAATGGAAGCGCTCCTGAAATTACTCCGGTATCTAACCCAAAGAATAGTCCTGCAAGCGCAGCTAATAATCCAACAAAAAACACCATGACATTTATCGAATGTTTTGTTTTCATTATAAAATCATCCTGTTATTAATATATTTCATCGTTGATTTCACTAATTAAATCAATAATTC
>NZ_JAMPSW010000012.1:0-30064 GCF_028484855.1 Providencia sp. PROV033
GAAACCCTAGTGAGCTATCCGTAATTTCCCGACATTATTTATTTAGGATAAAATTTTTATAACAAGGATGATGCAATGAAATGGAAATATCGCATTGGTGCAGCCGTAGGAAATGCGTTGGAATATTATAATATTGCCATTTTTGCTGCAATATCAGTTTATTTGAGTACAGAGTTGGAAAAATTGGGTTACTCACAGTCCACGATAATGGTATGGGGGATTTTTGCGCTGCGTTTTTTAATTCGACCTATTGGCGGGGTTGTTATCGGGCGTTATGCAGATATTGCAGGGAAAAAAGCGGCGTTAGTCTTGACGAGCTTTATTACTGGCGTTGCAACATTATGCATGGCGTTATTGCCTATCCAATTACTAGGAATTTATACCCCAATCGCTATTTTAATACTTCAGCTTGCTCTTGCTTTTAGCTTTGGCGGTGAGTACCCATCGGTAGTGGCTTACTTATTCTCTGATACGAAAAATAACGAGCAGGCCAGAATTGCGGCGTTAATCTCTGGAAGTGTAGTGGCAGGGGTTATTCTTTCTGTAGGATTAGTCGTGTTTTTACAGAAAGTTCTTGATAAAGAAACGATGCACAGTATTGGTTGGCGGATCCCATTATTTGTAGGTTTGCTTAATATAGGGATCAGTTTTTGGTTTCGTGCGAGATTACCAGAAAAGCAGGAAAATAAAGCAGAAAGGCGAACGTTTAATTGGCAAGGGATCGTTTATCTTTTTTTGTTAACCGCACCTGCCTCAGTGGCTTTTTATTCACAAAACCTTTCTGGAACAATTATTGTTAACCATTTGAAGCATGATGTATTAAAGGATGTTTTTCCATTAATCTCTTCAGGGCTTTTGTTAGTACTGATTATTTTAACTTGCTGGTTAACAACGAAATACAGCACACCATCAAAAGTTTACCGGATGGGGGTTACTGCGCTAGTGCTCTTATCCGTCCCTGTTTATTTTACGCTTCAGCTCGATAGCCTCATGCTAGTTGGTCTTGCTCAACTTGTCATTGCAGGGTGTTCTGCAATGATCCTTGCAAATTTATCAGCCGTTCTGGCAAGTGCGGTACATGGCAATACCGCAATGCTAGGCGCTGGTTATAATGGGGCTTCTGTGTGCATTGGGGGGATAACGCCGCTAGCCATTACCTACTTGAGCGATTTTCATTTAGGTTATGCAGGCTGCTTTATTGCATTTTGCGGGACATTATTTTTCTTGATTCGTTGGTTGCCAAAATCAAAAGCACTAGAATTTAATTAACTGATTAACCCCATAGTCAATCTATGGGGCAATTTTTTTAGCCCAGTAATTTTAAAAAACGCCCATACAGCAATCCACCCAAATTGCTTTGGTTGTATTCACTGGTTGTGGCGAGGTTATCCACTGCCGCATGCCAAGCTTGCTGCTGCTCACCGAGAAATAAAATCTGTTTAATTTGCTCAACGGCATGTTGTTCGTGGCTGTTAGTATGCCAGTGATATTCGTCGTGAAATAGCATGTCGTGGAGGGGCTGTTTCTCAACATGTGGTGAGGGCGATAAAACAACAGTAATAACATTATTGTTCTGTTTACCCTCGCTGGTGGTAGAATTTGAAACCCAAAAAAATACCTCATCACGCAGTGCATTGATGAGGTATTTATTAGCAATTGATATTATTAATCAGCAATTACAGAGTGAATACACCGATAATTGCGATAACGCTAATGATTGCAGAGCTGCCGTAGAACACCCATTTTGTTGCAGGGACATGCACTTTAAAATCGTGCAGGGTGTGGTGAATACGGTGCATACCACACCATACTGGCAGAATAATCATCAGTAATAAGAAAATGCGTCCAATAAAGCTTTGGCTAAATGCCATGATGCGCTCATAGCTCAGCATTTCTGGTGCGACACCTAATGGGATTAAAATACCCAGTAAAAGGATGATTGCAGGACCAATAACGGCGCTCCACATACCACCTGCACCAAATAATCCCCAGAAAATCGGCTCATCGGAACGTTTAGGCGTTAGATTCATCAGATTCTCCTTAGATTAAAATAGTAATGCGATTGCTAAAATAGCCGCAGTCACGACTATAGTGAGAGCCCAGAAGCCTTTTACGATAGGCTCATCTGGCAGTTTCTTATCTTTAACAATGATAGCCACAGCTTTTGGTGCTAGCTTGAACCATGTTGTGGTATGCAGCAGCGTTGCCGCTAATGTCACAATGTTAATGATCAGAATAATTGGATTACTTAAGAACCCAACAAAGCCCGCCCAAGATTCAGGGCCATTTTTCAGTGCAAATACGCCGTACAGGACTAAAATGCTGAACCAAACCTGAAGCACAGAAGTACTTTCACGCATGATGTAAAAGCGGTAGAAACCCAGCTTTTGCCACCAGTCGCCTTTCATTTCCCTGACATAGGGTTTACGTTTAGTTGTCATGACTTCAATTCTCCTTATCGTGGCTTCAGCATGGCGATAACAAAGTCTTGCGCACTCGCAACTTTACCTTGTTGGATAGCCGCCGCCGGGTCGACATGCTTAGGACAGACTTCAGAGCAGTAACCTACAAACGTACAGCTCCATACACCGTTGTCACCATTTAATAGTGGCATACGCTCTTTCGCGCCGTGGTCACGGTTATCGAGGTTGTAGCGCTCTGCTAAGGTAATTGCCGCAGGGCCTAAGAACTCAGGGTTCAGACCAAACTGTGGACACGCTGCATAGCACAGACCGCAGTTAATACAGCCAGAGAACTGATGGTATTTCTCCATCTGAGCTGGAGTTTGCTTGTTCGGACCGTCAGAAGGTTTGCGATCATTACCGATAATGTACGGTTTAATCGCTTCTAAACGCTCGATAAAGCTTGTCATATCAACAACAAGGTCACGCTCGATAGGGAAGTTACCCAGTGGCTCGATTTTAATTCCTTGTGGATAGTCACGCAGGAATGTTTTACAAGCCAGTTTAGGTACATTGTCCACCATCATGCCGCAAGAACCGCAGATAGCCATACGGCAAGACCAACGGTAAGACAGGTCTGGCGCGAGGTTATCTTTGATGTAGCCCAAAGCATCTAACAAAGAGGTTTGCTCGTCATAAGGGACATCATAAGTCACTAAATGGGGTTCATTATCCGTTTCTGGATTGAAACGCATGATCTCCATTTTTAAGTGTTTCATATCATCCATTAGCTTGCTCCTTATTCGCCTTATCTTGAGCTGCCCCTTCAGCACCATACACACGTTTCGCTGGTTGTGATTTAGTGATTTTCACATCAGAGTACTCAAGGCGTGGTGCACCTTCTGGGTTATAGAACGCCAGAGTATGTTTCAGGAAGTTGACGTCATCACGCTCAGTGCAACCTTCGTCAAGACGTTGGTGCGCACCGCGAGACTCTTTACGGTTAATCGCCGAGTGAGCCATACATTCCGCCACGTCTAAGCCGAAGCCTAACTCGATGGTGTACAGTAAGTCAGTGTTGAAGACGCTGCTATGGTCAGTGATTTCAACATGCTTGAAGCGCTCTTTCAGCTCTGCCAGTTTATCAACAGTTTTCTGCATTAATTCAGGTGTTCGGTAGATACCGCAACCTTCTTCCATCGAAATACCCATTTCATCACGGATTTTCGACCAGCTCTCTTTACCTTTTTGGTTCAGAAGTTTTTGCAGGTCATTTTCGATATCACGAGTACGTGCTTCGATAGCGCTTGCATTTGCAGGGGTAGCTTCAGCAGCATGACGTGCCGCTTCTTCACCCGCTAAACGACCAAATACCACTAATTCTGCCAGTGAGTTAGAACCTAAACGGTTTGCGCCGTGTAAGCCAACAGACGAACATTCGCCTACTGCAAACAGGCCTTTAATACGGGTTTCTGTGCGCTGATCCGTTTCAATACCACCCATGGTGTAGTGTGCAGTTGGGCGAACAGGAATTGGTTCGCTCACTGGGTCAACACCCACGTAAGCTTTTGCTAGCTCACAAATAAATGGTAGACGCTCATGCAGTTTTTCAGCACCTAAGTGACGTAAGTCTAGGTACACAACATCACCGCGGTGAGTGCTGATAGTGCGACCTGCGCGCCATTCGTGCCAGAATGCTTGTGAAACTTTGTCACGCGGACCCAGTTCCATATATTTGTTTTCTGGTTTGCCCAGTGGAGTTTCTGGACCCATACCGTAGTCTTGCAGATAGCGATAGCCATCTTTGTTGACCAAGATACCGCCTTCACCACGGCAACCTTCAGTCATCAGAATACCGGAGCCTGGTAGACCTGTTGGGTGATACTGAACGAATTCCATATCACGCAGTGGTACGCCATGGCGCAGCGCCATACCCATACCATCACCTGTTACGATACCGCCGTTGGTGTTATAACGGTAAACACGACCTGCACCACCTGTTGCCATAACGATAGCATTAGCACGAATTTGAACTTTCGTACCTTCCATCATGTTCAGAGCAACCAAACCACGTACTTGACCTTCATCCACAATAATATCGAGAACAAAGTGTTCATCGAAACGCTGAATTTGAGGGTATTTTAATGACGTTTGGAACAGGGTATGCAGCATGTGGAAGCCGGTCTTATCGGCTGCAAACCATGTACGTTCAATTTTCATTCCACCGAAACGGCGAACGTTAACTGAACCATCTGGTTTACGGCTCCAAGGGCATCCCCATTGTTCCAGTTGGGTCATTTCTGTTGGGCAGTGTTCGACGAAGTAATCGACGACATCTTGCTCACACAGCCAGTCACCACCAGAAACGGTATCATTAAAATGATAGTCAAAGGAATCATGGGCTTGAGTAACTGCGGCTGATCCCCCCTCTGCGGCCACGGTATGGCTACGCATTGGGTAAACTTTTGAGACCAGAGCAATCTTGATATTGGGATTTGCTTCAGCAGCAGCAATTGCTGCACGTAAGCCTGCGCCCCCGGCCCCGATAATCGCTAAATCGGCATTGAAGGTTTGCACTGCGCTTCTCCATTGTTCAAGTGTAAAGTGTTAAATTAATAAATTCTTTTAAATACTTTTAGTGCTTAGCTATTTCAGTTTCGGTTTGCCTTTAGGCAAATCTGCAAAGAATCTTTTTTTAATCGTAAATATATAATAGCTAATAACGACTTATTATGTTGGGAATTATAACGAATAGTGGCAGGGATAAATTTGATATAGAAAGGTGTTTTGGGTGATATTACCCCTAAAGTGTGATCTGCGTCTTCTTTTTGTAAATTGTTTTTGGGTGTGAAGACATTGTAGAGAAACTGGAAATAATAAAAAGGAATTTCAAATAATTATCATTAAATTTAACGGAATTTCTAGCATTTAAAACCAACTAAAATCGTCAGGTTTTTCTTTCTAACAGTGGATAATTTGGTGTTCCTTGAGGAAATTCTAGAATCATATCGAAGATAAAATTGCGAAAGAGTTCACTGTTTAGAAAGTCGCTTAATTATTAATGCTAAAAAACAGATTTAAATTGTATCAATAAGGTGAGCGGTGAAGTTTGGTTTTAACATATGTATCACAAGCGATAAGAAAAAATCATGTTTTTGTTTTTTTTTAATCAAATGTTAAAAGTTAATAATAAAGCTTTTTTGCCTAATCGTATAAAGCAGGAGATAATCACGTCATCTTTTCTCGCCTTGAATCATATCCCCTATCGATACTCAGATAGCGCATAATATCCACAATATTCCATTGTGTGTTAAGGGGGAGGTGAGTACACTGCACGACTAAGTTTATTTTGGAGTTATTTTAATGAGTGAAGTAGCGAATTGGCTGCCTACAGCCCCCATCGCTAACCTGTTACAGCGCGCAAAAATTGTTGCGGAAATCAGACGTTTTTTCGCTGATCGCTGTGTACTTGAGGTAGACACACCCGCAATGAGTCAGGCGACAGTGACTGACATTCATCTTGTTCCATTTGAGACACGCTTTGTGGGACCCGGTGCTGCTCAGGGCATCAATTTATATTTAATGACCAGCCCTGAATACCATATGAAGCGCTTATTGGCTGCGGGAAGTGGGCCTATCTATCAAATGTGCCGCAGTTTCCGTAATGAAGAAGCGGGGAGACACCATAACCCTGAATTTACGATGCTGGAATGGTACCGCCCACACTTTGATATGTATCGCTTAATCAATGAAGTGGATGACCTTCTGCAACAAGTGCTGGAATGCGAAAGTGCTGAGCTACTCTCTTATCAGCAAGCATTTTTACGCCACTTAGATATTGACCCGCTCTCTGCGGAAAAAAGCGAACTACGCGAAGTGGCAGCCCGCTTAGATTTAAGCAATGTGGCGGATAACGAAGAAGACCGCGATACCTTATTACAGCTACTGTTTACCATGGGCGTGGAGCCACATATTGGTAAAGAGAAGCCTGCAGTGGTTTATCACTTCCCAGCAACGCAAGCGTCATTAGCGGTAATTAGCACAGAAGATCACCGTGTGGCAGAGCGTTTTGAAGTCTATTTTAAAGGCATGGAGCTGGCGAATGGCTTCCATGAACTGACTGATGTGGGCGAACAGCGCCAACGTTTTGAGCAAGATAACCGCAAGCGTGCTGCAATGGGTTTACCCGTTCAACCGATTGATGAAAACTTGCTTGCAGCGCTTGAGCATGGTTTACCGGCATGTTCCGGAGTGGCTGTTGGTGTTGATCGCTTAATCATGTTGGCACTGAATGCTGAACGAATTAGTGATGTGATTGCGTTCCCAGTGACGATTGCTTAGTACTCAGTTTTTATCCCATTAAAAAGCACCTTGAACGTTGATCATGTATTGACGAAGGTGCTTTTTCTTTCCTATCTATTCCTACCACAAACGGATTAATGGCTTTCGGATAATTCTTCTATAAGTCCCATTCTTGAAAATTATGGTTGATTTCAAGTTCATTTGCTGGCCTTCTGTTTGACTTAAGCTAAATAAAATGAATTTGGGTTGGTGACCTTTCTGCCTTTGCTTCTATGACAGGTTGCTATGGAATAAGCAGAAATGGAATGCAGATAGAATGAGCTTACAGGATATCGCTTTAAAAACAGTCACCCGTCATAACCGTTATCAACTGGCAATCCAAGGCTGTGATGCATTATTGGATGTGGAATCCTTCATTGGACGAGAAGCCATTAGTGAAACCTATCGTTATCAAATAACGTTCACCTACCCAGCCCGAAACCTACAAGCTCAACAGTTTCTTCGCCGTACCGCCCATTTTACCTTTTCATCTTCCACTATTCCGCTGGCGGCATTAGATTCACTGAGAGAACCACAAAAGCGAATTCATGGGGTCGTCACACATTTTAAGCGGTTATCTGGTTCAGCAGATGAAGCCCAGTACCAAATTGTGATTGAGCCATTTGTCTCATTGCTGTGCCATCAGATGCGTTCCCATCGCTTTTTCCTCAATAAATCTGTACCGGAAGTGGTTGAGCTTATTTTGCGTGAACACAAAATTCAGGGCTGGGAGTTTGAGTTTTACTTACAGCGTCAATACCCTAAGCGAGAGCAAATCAACCAAATCAATGAGAGTGATTGGCAATTTATTGAGCGTTTGCTCAGTGAAGTGGGCATTTTCTATTCCTTTAGTCTGCAAACAGATACCAAGACAGAAATTATTAACTTTGGCGATAGTCAACGTGCTTATGTGTATGATTTACAGCTGCCACTCAATAGCCCTTCTGGCATGAATGATAATGGCGTTGAGAGCGTGTGGGGGCTATCGCTATATCATCAAGTGGTGGAACGCAGTGTCACCACCAAAGATTACAATCACCGCCAAGCGATGCAAACCTTGCTATCCATTGAAACGGATATGACTCGCACAGATGGGGACGATATAAATTATGGCGACGTTTACCACTACAAAGCCCGTCATCTTGAGCGCGGTGAAAAGTACCAACCTGCAACAGAAACCGCCCATTTTTGGTCACGGCTGGACCATGAACGCTTTCTCGCACGTCAAACACTGCTGCGAGGAAAAAGTAATTCACCACGCTTGACGCCGTTGATGATTTTTAAAGTCATCGATAGCCAGTTGCCGTCCACCTTACCAACGGATTTTCAATCCGAAATCTTAATCACGCGATTACGATTTTCAGGCAGTCGCAGCAGCGCGTTAGTGATTCAGTTTGATGCGGCGCCGTACACTGAGGCACTGTGCTGGCGACCTGTTCTAAAGCCTCGCCCTGTGATTGCAGGCACATTAATGGCGCGCATCACTAGTGCCAAATCCCATGATATTTACGCCCACCCAAATGAGCACGGTTTCTATTGGGTGAAATTCGATGCAGACCGTGATGAAAAACCGACGGGGTATGAAAGCATGCCCGTGAGGCTGGCAAAACCCTATGCAGGCGATACCTACGGAATACACTTCCCGTTAATTCAAGGAACGGAAGTAGCGATTGCCTTCCATGAAGGCGACCCGGATAGACCGTATATCGCCCATGCCTTGCATGACTCCCATCGCACAGACCATGTGACGGATAAAAACAATACTCGCAACGTGATTCGTACTCCGGCCAATAATAAGCTTCGTATGGAAGACAAGCGCGGGCAAGAGCACATCAAGCTCAGCACTGAATACGGCGGTAAATCCCAACTGAATTTAGGGCATTTGGTTAACCAAGGACGTGAAAAACGCGGTGACGGTTTTGAACTGCGTACCGACAGTTGGGGGGCAATACGTGCAGGGAAAGGGCTGTTTATCAGCACGGATTTACGCACAAAAGCCTCGTCTGAACAACTGGATATACGCGAAGCTAAGCAGCAATTAGATGATGCGCTGAATTTGGTGAGTTCTTTACGGGAGGCTGCCGAAGTCGCAAAAGCCGAACTGGCCGATTTAAACGCCCAACAAACGTTATTGACCCAATCGATTTATGAACTGCAACAAGCGGCAATATTACTCAGTGCGCCTGCGGGCATCGCATTAACCTCACCCAAAACCGTGCAGGCTAACAGCGGTGAAAGCATTACCCTGACGGCGAATAAACAGGCCGATATCTCAGTCGGTAAAAAAATCACCTTAGCGGCGGGTAAGGCAATCAGCCTGTTTGCTCACACAATGGGCATTAAAGCCTTTGCGGCAAAAGGCAAGGTGGAAATCCAAGCACAAAGTGACGAAATGCACCTGACCTCACTCAAGGACATGACGGTCACCAGTACCGGCGGTAAAACGGTCGTTGCCGCTAAAGACGAGCTATTGCTGACCTGTGGTGGCGCCTATATTCGCTTAAAAGGCGGGCAAATTGAGTACGGCAGCCCCAATAATCAAACGGTGAAAGCCACAAACTGGGTGGTTGAAGGCGCTGCCTCGATGGATGTCACCCATCCACAATTTCCACAGTCGATGCCAAAACAAACCTTGCGTTTTCAACTAAGTTCGTCGCCGCAAAGCCCAATGAAGGCGCGTGCATTTGAGCCGTATGAACTGTATGCCAACGGAACGCTTATTTTAAAAGGTATGAGTGATGCACAAGGAAATATCCAAATTGACCATGATATTCCCACAGATAGCTATCAACTGCGTTTATTGAATGGGGATCGTTACGATATCGATGTTCCTTCTGCTGAGTCGCAAGAAGCAGAAAACGTCGAACCCGTTAATGTCGGTTTTCGAACCAGTGCGCCTAGCCAAGAGCGAGAAAGCTCGCGAATAGGCCAAGCGTGGGGGGAAGGGCTTTCCCAATTTATCACTGAATGGAATAAGAGAAAATAATATGTCAGGAAATCAATCTGGGGGATTCCCCGCTTCCGTGCAGTTACCCATACCGGCAACCGAGCAGAAAATACGTTTACCCGTTTCGACGTGTATGGTGCTGCAAATGACACCCAGTTGGATCCCTGAGAGTACCAAATACCCGATGAGCTTATTTGTGTATGCCCCACTGGTGAATGGGAAACAAACCTTTGCAGCAGTTGCGGAGGCAATTCGCCATGCCAAGCACAGCATTGAAATTATTACATGGGGATTTCAGCCCTCCATGTATTTTGAGCGCTCAAGCGGCATTAATGAAGGAACATTCCCGACGATTGCAGAGCTTCTTGAACAGAAAGCGAAAGAAGGGGTGAAGGTTCGTATTTTGGTGTGGTTTGATGAACTAGCTAAACTCGGTGAAACGAGTTTGCCCGGTTGGCGATTATCAACCCATTACACGCCAAGGCAAAAAATTGAGCTTCCGATGGAAAAGGCTATCGCGGCAGGGGCTAAATTAGACTATGAATCGGATAAACAATACCAATTTGATAAAGCGTGGTTACATCGTGCGAAAACCAATCAAATTAAAAATTTGTCGGTTCGTACACGCTCGATGGCGATAAATAACCCCTCATCTCGCTTGACCAAAGTCGCTGAATTAACCAAACACCAATTTGGCAGCGATGACATCGAACTCAGTTTACGTATGGCTGCGCTTGCTGTGGTGCCCACCCATCACCAAAAAGCAGTGTTGATTGATTATGAAGAGCCCACACTCGCGATAGGCTTTGTGATGGGGCATAACATGCACTCGCAGTATTGGGATGATGATAAACATTCAATTATCCGACATAAAGAGATGTCATGGCTAGGACGCGATGGACCCACCGCATGGCAAGATACCTCTAACTGTGTGTATGGCGAAGTGTTGTGTGATTTAAGCGATAACTTTGTCACGGCATGGAAAGACACCGAAGGCTTGTTTACACACGGTAGTGAAGGTATCCAGCTGACAGAAAGACGTAAAGCGCTTTCACGCAGCCAATACACGCCGACGTTAGAGCATGTTGAAGACTTAAATAAACGTTATGCATTTTTAGCTCGACACCCATTAACACCGACGGCGGGAAAAATTTGTCGCACACATCCTGAGCATGATGAATACGATATTTTAAAGTCCTATGACCACGGTGTTAAACATGCCCGTAATTATCTCTACTTTGAAAATCAATATTTTCGCTTATCGTCCATTGCGAAGGATGTGCGCAATATGGTGGAAGTGCGCAATCAATGTTTTGCAGAAGCGGCTGCCACTGACCCTAAACTGCAAGGTGAAAAGCTGCCACCGTTCTATTTGTTTGTGGTGACGAACTCCACCACGAAAGCAGAGATTGGCGACTCCAACCACGTGGGCGGTTATCAAACCTACAAGATGCTAGAAACGCTAGGGCGCCGTGATTTGATGCGCGAGCATGCTGCGTATCGAGATACGGTAAATAATGTCATGGCATCGACCCGAAACGGTCAGGTGTTAGCCCCAATCGATGTAGTTAACCCTGATGATATTCAGGAAGAAAGCATTGAGGGGTTTAAGAGCGTCATTTGCACGTTAGTTTCCCCTGATTCCGATCGCTGGCAATCGGCGTATGTCCACAGCAAATTAACCTTAGTGGATGACACCTTTTTAATCCAAGGCTCTGCCAATATCAATTTACGCAGTATGGCATTTGACACTGAAATTGCAGTGATACTGCAAGATACGGATATTTTCCCTATCGTGAAACCGTTAAGGGAAAGATTGTGGGGGCTACATAAAGGAACGGGGAGTGTTTCTGGTGATTTAGATACTGAATTTGAAAAATGGAAAAAAATTTCAAATGACAATTTCGGTTTTAAAAAAGATAAAAAAATGCCCCACGGTGCTTTAATTCCTTTTGAAGATAAAACGATCGAGTTAGAAAATACGGATTAAATTATGTATCTAACAAAATATTGCGTATTACTGTGTAGTTTGCTGGTACTTGTTAGTTGTAAACCGACGGATAAAAAGGACGTCAATGTGACTCAAAAAACAGAACCTGATTTAACATTCAGCTGTGTCTATGAAAAAGACACATTACCCGCCGTTGATCCGGAAGCGGATGTTTGGTTTAAACAAGCTCGTGAACTTGAAAAAGTGAATAAATATCAACGAGATTACACCAAGATAGGTGAGCTTTATCGCCAAGCGGCAGAGCGAAATCACCCCAAGGCCATGTTGAATCTCAGTAACTTAATCAGTTATGGAAAAGTATCCCCGATTGAAGGCAAAGGTCCAGCGCAAGAGGTCTGGGATATTCTCCAAAAAATGGCGAAATTGAACATCAGTTACGGTTATTACCAAATGGGGCACTATCTTGATACAGGCTATGGTGTTGTAGCCGACCGCACAAAAGCGTTAGCCTATTTTCGCCAAGCAGCGGATTTAGGTAGCCCCGAAGCTCAATATGTCATTGGGGATATATTTGTTTCTCAACGTTTATCAGACAGAGATAACCCTGCTTATCGCCCTGAAATTGGGAAAAAAATGTTAGATTGTTCAGCAAATCAAGGTAATGGAGAAGCGGCGTACCGATTAGCGAGTTATTTAAAAAATGTAAATGAAGATTTACAGGGTGCTTTAAAATATTATCAATTATCAACGAAAAATGGATATCTCAATGCAGCTATAACTTTGATTGATGCATTTAATCCGGAGACAACTTCGAAGGATTATGACTATCTTTCAGTTAAACCTGATAAAGAACGCTCTTCACGCTATGGTTTAATCAGGTTAGAAATTAGAAATAACCCCGAGGCACGATTCCCCGATATCGATAAAATTGTTCCGCTACCACCTGCTGAACTCCCTGAATGGGATGGTACGTTCGAGTATAAAAAACAGGCCGAGGGGCAATAACCAAAATGAATCTCTCCTTTTTATTTCATCATCAATCCGTTGCTCGCGGCATCTTTAAATACAGCGTATTGATTTGTAGCATGTTGATGCTGAGTGCTTGCAATCCGATGGATAAAAAAGAAGAGCCGCTGGCTCAAAAAACAGAGCCTGATTTAACTTTCACCTGTGTGTATGAAAAAGACACGCTACCACCCGCTGATCCAGAAGCGGATGTTTGGTTTAAACAAGCGCGTGAACTAGAAAAGGTCAATAAATACCAGCGGGATTATAAGCAAATTGGTGTGCTATATCGTAAAGCAGCCGAGCGAAATCACCCCAAAGCCATGTTGAATCTCAGTAACTTAATTAGTTATGGCAAAGTGCCTCCGATTGAAGGTAAAGGTCCTGCTCAAGAGGTGTGGGATATTCTCCAAAAAATGGCGAAATTGAACATCAGCTATGGTTATTACCAAATGGGACATTATCTAGACACGGGTTATGGCGTAGCTGCAGATAGAACAAAAGCGTTAGCTTATTTTAGGCAGGCTGCCGATTTAGGCAGTCCAGAAGGACAATATGTTATTGGTGATATTTTTCTCGCTCAACGTTTATCAGATAAAGACAATCCTGCTTATCGTCCTGAAATTGGGAAAAAAATGTTGGATTGCTCTGCAAATCAAGGTAATGGGGAAGCCGCATATCGTCTGGCAAATTACTTATGGAATGTTGAAGAAAATACTGGTGGAACATTAAAATACTATCAATTATCTACAAAAAATGGGTATAGAGCCGCAGCATCAACATTTGAAGGTGCATTCAAGCCAAATGTAAAAGAAAATTCCTATTATTATTTACCTGTAAAACCTGATTCTGAACGTTCTCTCCGTTATGAAGCTATTGCTAATGAGATTAGAAATAATCCCGAGGCACGCTTTCCCGATATCGATAAAATCGTCCCGCTTCCGCCTGCCGAACTCCCTGAATGGGATGGCACGTTTGAATATAAAAAACAACAGGATAACTAATAAAAGGATCTTAATATGCGCGCACTGGTTCGTTTAGGTGACAAAACTACTCATGGCGGTGAAGTGATTACTGCATCTGGCTCTGTTATGTATGGTAAACCCATCGCTTTAGTGGGCGACAAAGTGGATTGCCCAAAAAAAGGGCACGGCGTTAATGTCATTTTACCCGGTTCAACGCGCATTTTAATATCCGGTCGCCAAGCGGCATTGAATGGCTTTCAAACCGAATGTGGCTGTACCCTCATTGCGAGCCTTTCCTCGTCAGGTGAACAGTCATGATGAGCTGGAGAGTGCCATCATTAGAACATCCTCCAGCCCCTAAAGCACCTCGTTGGATGCTTTGGTTTTTGATTATGTTGATTGTAGGTGCTCTTGGATTTGGGCTGAGCCTCTATTTATCCACCAATGAAATACTATCACCAACTACCAGTAACACCATGCTGATGATTGTATTCGTTATTTGCCCCGCGCTGTTGGTGGGTTTTATTCGATTTTTTATCTACTCAATCGTAGCTTATCGCCATCAACTTTTTACCAATATGTTAGATGATGCTCGCAGAGAATGGCGTTATTGGGCAGGCAAGCACCTTGGAATATTAGCGCATGCTCGATTAACTCAAGCCGATGAAGTGATGCCGGAAGGCATTGCATTATCTTCATTGCCACCCAATAAAGATAATGTATTGGCGCTAAGCTCTTTAAAATCGCGTTCGTCATGGGAAAAGCAAGAAATAGTGGTGCAAAAATTACTCGCCCCCATTGCTGAGTATTACCATCAACATTCTCTCTCCCAGCCTATTACCCTATATTGGCAAGCTGAAGATAATGAATCTAATTGGCAGGAACTGATTAAACAGGAAGCCACCCGTTTGTCATTGACGTTGGAATCTGTTGAGATATTGCCCTCCGAGTCGTTCAGTCAATGGTTATTAACATTGTATGAAAATGCCTTTGAACCCAAGTTATACGCCATTTTGGCGTTTCAGTTAGATTCGACCGCGAGTGAAGAAGCTGCCAGTGTGTTATTTGCACCTCAAGGGTTTTATGAGAGTTTACGAGCGCCAGTTCAAGCGAAACTTTTGCGCCCGATATCTACAGATAAAGAATCTTTCGCTGATGCACTGAAAACACAGTGTGAATTTCAGTATTCAGGGGAACAACTGAATAAACTTTGGCACAGTGGTGTAAGTGAAAATGCTAAAGGAAAATGCATCGAGAGCTATGCACAACAGAAAGTAGCTAATTTATCAGAGCATTTTTATGATATTGATGCCCTTTTAGGAAAAGGCGGTGTGGCTCGTCATGTGGTGGCGCTGTCATTGGCGTGTGAATATCCACATCCCAGCCTTATTGCTCAGCAAAATGAAGCACAGCTTTTATTGCAGCAAATTCAGACTTAAAGTCTAAATAAGAGAGTCGTTATTCTGATTGAAAAGACTCTCTCGAGTTATTGACGCGCAATTGACTCGAGAGAGTGAGGGAGAGTTACTTCTGCTTTTGCTGCTCTAGAAACTTAACCCCTAAATCTGGGAAGTCAGTGAAGGCGCCATCAACGTCCGCTTGGTTATAAATAATGTCATATAACTGCTGACCATCTTTCGCGTACTTAGGCAGTTTGTCCACACGGATAGTAAATGGATGCACCGCCATATGGTTAGTGTGAGCTTCTTTTACCATACCGTTTACTTTGATGTTCGTTGGTGTGGAATCTTCGCTGATTAGCATGTGGTAATCAGGACCAATACCATCGGCATAGGTGGCAATCTCTTTCATTGCACCTGGCTTCATCATCCAGTCGTAGTTATAGTTCACCCAAGTACCGTCTGGCTTCTGCTCTTGAGTCTCTTCCCAATCGGTGTAAGCAATCAGTTGGATCAGTTTTAAATCCATCCCCATTTCTGGCATCAGTTTCGTTTTGATGCGTTTTAAGTCAATCGGGTCGAAAGATTGCAGATAAACGTTAGAATCTTTGTTGGTATAGCCATACTCTTTCAGGACTTCTAAGGTTTTCTTGGTGATATCCTTGCCTTCTTGTTGATGGAACCAAGGGGCTTTAATTTCAGGGTAGATACCGATATTTTTACCCGTAGATTTGTTCAAACCTTGAATAAATTCAATCTCTTCTTGGAAGGTGTGAACACGGAAATCAGATTTACCCATAGGGAAACGGTTCGGATAGCTTTGGACTTTTTTGCCATCAACAATGTCAAAGCCTTCTGTGAATTTCAGGGATTTAATTTCTGGCAGCGTAAAGTCGATGGCGTAGTAGCGACCATCTTTACGTGCGCGATTTGGAAACTTATCCGCTACGTCAGTGACGCGATCCAGATAATGGTCATGAAGAACAACCAGCTCATTATCTTTGGTCATCACTAAATCTTGTTCGAGGAAATCCGCGCCTTGTGCATACGCCATCGCTTTCGCTGGAAGGGTATGTTCAGGTAAATAACCACTTGCACCACGATGGGCAATCACCACTTTACCTACCGTTTCGGCAGCCGCAGAGACTGACATCACTAAGACCATACTTGCGACTAATGTTTTTAATTGAAAATTCATCAGTAAATCTCCTTGGTACTCATTGTTTGTAGGTAAAAAACTTGTAGGTAAAAAGCTTTATAGGTAAACAGTTTTTTAGGTAAATAAATTTATAGGTAAATACTTTTACAGATAAAAAATGGTGCCGATAACAAATTTTGGGTAAAAAAATGGGCTATATCCTTTTCTTGATATAACCCATCAATCTAGCGAATCAACTCAACATAAGCGGTAGCTTATTGGTTTTTAGCGAGTTCGCGTTTATGTTTACTTTCGCTCAGCATAACGATGAACAGTAAAACAACGGCCAGTGCAGAGCCACCGATCATCACAGCAAAACCGCCGTTCCAACCGAAGTAGTCCACGGTATAACCGACGATAGCACTTGCGGCAACAGAACCACCAAGATAACCAAATAAACCGGTGAAGCCTGCGGCGGTACCCGCTGCTTTCTTAGGTGCAAGCTCAAGAGCGTGCAGACCAATCAGCATGACAGGGCCATAGATTAAGAAACCGATAATCAACATACATGCCATATCAACGCCTGGGTTACCCGCTGGGTTCATCCAGAAGACGATAGTTGCAATAGTCACTAAGGTCATGAAGAACACGCCTGTCGCACCACGGTTACCACGGAAGACTTTATCCGACATCCAACCGCACAGCAGTGTTCCTGGAATACCCGCATATTCATACAGGAAGTAAGCCCATGAAGATTTATCCATTGTGAAGTGTTTAACTTCGCGCAGGTAAGTTGGTGACCAGTCCAGAACACCGTAACGCAGTAAGTATACGAACACGTTAGCGATAGCGATCATCCACAGAAGTTTGTTAGGGAATACATACTTCATGAAGATAGCTTTAGCGGTTAATTCTTCTTCATCAGAGGCTTTATAGTCTGTTGGATAGTCGTTTTTGTACTCTTCAATTGGTGGCAGACCACAAGATTGCGGAGTATCACGCATTAATGCGAAGGCAATCATTGCCACTAAAATAGCGGCGAATGCTGGCATATACAGCGCAGCTTTCCAGTCGTTAAACCATGCCATACCTAACAGGAACAGTAATGGAGGCAGGCCACCACCGACGTTATGCGCACAGTTCCAAACAGAGACGATACCGCCACGTTCTTTTTGTGACCACCAGTGAACCATAGTACGTCCACAAGGAGGCCAACCCATGCCTTGGAACCAACCACATAAGAATAACAACACGAACATAATCATGATGCTAGACGTTGCCCATGGTACGAAGCCCATGAATATCATGACAAGTGAAGCGAGGATCAAACCTGCCGGTAAGAAGTACCGAGGGTTAGCACGGTCAGAAAATGAGCCCATGATAAATTTGGAGAAACCATAGGCGATTGAAATCCCAGATAATGCGAAACCAAGGTCACCTTTAGAGAAACCTTGTTCAACGAGATAAGGCATTGCGAGGGCGAAGTTCTTTCTAACTAAGTAGTATGCTGCGTAACCGAAGAAAATCCCCAGGAAAATCTGCCAACGTAATTTACGATAGACGGGATCTATCTTATCCGCTGGCAGCCTCTCGATATGAGCGGCGGGTTTAAACATGCGTAACATAAAGCCTCCGATGGCATGTCAGTAGTTATATGCTCTTCATTTCACCTATGTTGTGAAGTTGTTGAGCGTTTATTATGGGAGAAGTAACGAAAACGAAAACAATCGAGTTTCTTTAGGCGCTTTTATTTTCTAATTGCGCTAAATCTTAATCGTTAAAAAACATTTTATCTGTAATCTAACGCACAATTATTGATTTTGTTTATCTGGCTGCATAGTTAATGCGATTTGTGAATGGAATGGAACTAAAATTGTGAATTATTTTGTGAAGGTAGTCACGGTTTTGCGCTTTTTCGTACCTAAAATGTAACTATGGCTTTCGTTTTTGTTCCTTATCAAACATTCGACTCATTTTTGAGCTTATATTAACTATAGACTATAAAAATAGAAACTATACTTATCGAATAGTGAAGATTGATTAACGTGAGGAATGCGACATGAATGGCTCATCTGTGACTGAAACGGATGTCATCATTATCGGTGGTGGCGCAACAGGCGCAGGGGTCGCTCGTGACTGCGCTCGCCGTGGATTAAAGGCAGTTTTGCTGGAACGGCATGATATTGCGACAGGTGCAACAGGGCGTAACCATGGCTTATTACACAGCGGTGCTCGCTATGCTGTTACTGACAGTGAATCGGCAAGAGAGTGTATAGAAGAAAATAAAATACTGAAACGTATCGCTCATCATTGTATTGAAAAAACCGATGGGCTTTTTATTACCCTGCCAGAAGATAGTCTTGAATACCAACAGCAATTTATTACTGCATGTCAATCAGCTGGCATTGATGCTCAAGCGATTGATCCCGCGGAAGCTATTCGTTTAGAGCCTTCAGTCAACCTGCGTTTAATTGGTGCGGTTCGCGTTCCGGATGGCACCGTCGATCCCTTTCGTTTGACTGCTGCCAATATGTTAGATGCTCGCGAGCACGGCGCTAAAGTTCTGACTTACCATGAAGTGATTGGCTTGATCCGCCAAGGGGATAAAGTGCGTGGTGTCACCGTTTATGATCATCAAGCGAAAAGACAGTACGATATTCATGCGCAAATTGTCGTCAATGCGGGTGGAATTTGGGGACAGAAAATTGCCGAATACGCGGATCTGAAAATCAAAATGTTCCCTGCGAAAGGGGCGCTCTTAATTTTAGGTCACCGTCTTAATAATATGGTGATTAACCGTTGTCGCAAACCTGCCGATGCGGACATTCTTGTGCCGGGTGACACTATCTCGTTGATTGGTACGACATCGACACATATCGAGTATGACCAAATCGATAATATGTATGTCACGCCAGAAGAAGTGGATATTTTGATTCGTGAAGGTTCAATGCTATCCCCTGCATTAGCGACAACGCGCATTTTACGCGCATATGCGGGTGTTCGCCCATTAGTGGCGAGTGATGATGACCCTTCTGGCCGTAACGTCAGCCGCGGTATTGTGTTACTCGACCACGCGAAACGCGATGGTTTAGAGGGTTTCATCACTATCACTGGCGGTAAGTTAATGACTTATCGCTTAATGGCGGAATGGGCGACCAATAAAGTCTGCGAAAAACTGGGTGTCACAACACCATGCACCACTGCTGAAGCGCCATTGCCAGGATCTCAACACAGCGCAGAAGAAGCGTTGCGTAATGTGGTTTCTATCCCTGCACCTATTCGCGGTTCTGCGGTCTATCGCCATGGTGATAGGGCGTCTGCGATCCTCAGCGCTAACCGTTTAGATAAAAGCTTAGTGTGTGAGTGTGAAGCGGTGACGGCAGGTGAGGTTCGCTATGCGGTGGAATCTTTAACCGTCAACAACTTGCTTGATTTACGCCGTCGTACCCGTGTGGGTATGGGGACGTGCCAAGGTGAGCTTTGTGCTTGCCGCGCGGCTGGATTACTCAATCGTTTTAACGTCACCACACCACATGAAACCGAGCAGCAACTGGGGCACTTCTTAAATGAGCGTTGGAAAGGGGTGAGACCGATTGCTTGGGGGGATGCTTTGCGTGAAAGCGAGTTCACCAGTTGGGTATATCACGGATTATGTGGCATGAATGAAAGTACATTGAGCCAGCCTGCTCAGAAGGAGGCAGAGAATGAAATATGATGCAGTAGTGATGGGCGGAGGCCTTGCTGGTCTTATCTGTGGAATTCGTCTGACTCAATCAGGGCTCTCTTGCGCTATTGTGAGTGCTGGGCAAAATGCGCTGCATTTCTCTTCAGGTTCATTGGACTTATTAACGCATCTTCCCGATGGTGTTCCGGTCGAAAAACCGCTCTCGATGTTAGAGGCATTAAAACAGCAAGCACCAAACCATCCGTACAGTTTAATCGGCGCAGATAATGTCTCTGAACTGGCTCAGCTGGCACAGAGTACATTGCAGCAAGCGGGTTTGCACTTCAAAGGTTCAAGTGAAGAAAATCATTACCGTATTACGCCATTAGGTCATAAACGAATGACTTGGCTGAGCCCTGAATCTGTACCCACGACGGCACTTCACCAACAAATGGCACTGGGTAAAATCGCCGTTGTGGGTATTGAAGGTTTCCTTGATTTCCAACCGCAAATGGTGGCGGATGAGTTAGACCGTCAAGGACTCGAAGCGGAGGCGTGCTATGTTCACTTACCGTTGCTTGACCGCTTAAGGGAAAACCCAAGCGAGTTCCGCGCGATTAATGTGGCTCGCTGGTTAGATAGACCTGAAAATATGGCGCAAATTGTGGAAGAAATTGCCCCGCTAGTCGCTAATGCGGATGCGGTGTTTATGCCTGCGTGTATTGGTCTCGACAGTGAAGAACCAATGCTAGAGTTACAGAAACACTTAGGGAAGCCGCTATTTTTACTGCCAACATTACCGCCATCTTTATTAGGTATTCGCCTTCATGAAATGCTATTACGCCAATTCCGTCGCCAAGGCGGGATTATGATGCCTGGCGATAAGGTGACATCCGTGAATTTCGTGGGCGCACGTATTGAGTCTGTTCAAACCCGTAATCACGGTAATATCTCGTTGAAAGCCAAGCATTTTGTGTTGGCAACAGGCAGTTTCTTTAATAACGGTTTAGTGGCGAAGTTCGATCAAGTTTATGAGCCTTTAATGCATTTAGATTTGTGTGAAATCGGCGATCGCGCCACATGGACAAATAAAGAGTTTTTCGCTTCTCAGCCTTATATGGCGTTCGGTGTGCAAACTGACAGCCATTTACGGGGTAAAAAACACGGTGAGACGATTGAAAATCTGCATATTGCGGGCGCTGTGTTAGGAGGTTTTGACCCACTGACTCAAGGCTGTGGTGCAGGGGTTTCGCTGATCACGGGCTTATATGCTGCGAATGAAATCGCGAATGAATTTGCTAAAGATAAAGCCATGCAGGCGGAGGTGGCGCAATGAGTATTCAAGATGCAAGCTTTGAAAGCTGTATAAAATGCACTGTTTGTACCACCTATTGCCCAGTGGCAAAAGCGAACCCACTATATCCGGGACCAAAACAAGCGGGTCCTGATGGTGAGCGTTTACGCTTAAAAGACCCGATGATGTACGATGATGCATTGAAATTCTGCACTAACTGTAAACGCTGTGAAGTGGCCTGCCCATCGGATGTGAAGATTGGCGACATTATTGCGCGCGCTCGTAATACCTATAGCCAGCAGAAACCGAAACTGCGTGATGCGATTTTAAGCCATACGGACATTATGGGTTCCTTATCGACCCCATTTGCCCCTGTAGTAAATACCATTACTGGCTTAAAACCCGTTCGCCAAATTCTGGATAAAGCTTTAAAAATTGACCATCGTCGTGAGCTGCCTAAATACTCGTTTGGTACTTTCCGTCGTTGGTATGGTAAACAAGCCGCGGAACAAGCGAAGTTTGAAGAGCAAGTGGCTTTTTTCCATGGTTGTTATGTGAATTATAACCATCCACAGTTGGGTAAAGATTTAATCAAAGTTTTTAATGGCATGAATATTGGTGTTCAGCTGTTAAAACGTGAAAAATGTTGTGGTGTGGCACTGATCGCAAACGGATTTATGAAGCAAGCGAAACGCCAAGCGAATGTGAATTTAGAGTCGCTCCAAGAGACAATTTTAGAAAAACACATTCCGGTGGTTGCAACTTCTTCAACTTGCACATTCACCATTCGTGATGAGTATACCCATGTGCTGGATGTTGATACTTCGGAGATGCGCGATAACATTGAATTAGCGACTCGCTATATTTATCGTCTTCTGGAAGAAGGGCGCGAGCTGAAACTGAAACACACACCCTTAAAAGTGGCTTATCACACACCATGCCATATGGAAAAAATGGGTTGGACGTCCTACACCCTTGAACTGATCAAGCGTGTGCCTGGTGTGGAGTTGATTGTTTTAGATTCACAATGTTGTGGTATTGCAGGAACTTACGGATTCAAAAAAGAGAACTACGAAGTTTCCCAAGGTATTGGGGCTGGGCTGTTCCGTCAAATTGAAGAGAGCGGTGCGGATATAGTGATTACCGACTGTGAAACCTGTAAATGGCAAATTGAAATGTCCACCAGTAAGAAATGTGAACACCCAATTTCATTGCTGGCTCGCGCGCTCGAATAATCTATTGTTGTGTTGAGTTCTGTGAATAGTAGTTAGGTATTAATCAAGTTAACCCTTTGGGAGATAAGCGAAAACTTATCTCCCTTTTTTATTTTAGTGCTGTGGAGATAACTGCTTCTTGCTGGTGGTATCGAAAAAAGTTTTCAAAATGAAATTCAATAACAGACCATAAGCCGGTAAGAAGAACAGCATACAAATTAACAGCTTGAATACATAGTCAACGAGGGCGATTTCCACCCAATTTGCCGCCATAAATGGATCGCTACTTTGATAAAATGCGATAAAGAAAAACGCAATCGTATCAATCAGGTTACCAAAAAACATGGCGCAGGCAGGTGCCACAAACCAACGTTTGTTTTGACGCAGGCGGTTAAATACACTGACATCTAAAATTTGCCCAAGAACATAAGCCATAAAACTGGCTGCTGCAATACGCGCAACAAACAGGTTAAATGTCATGGTCGCGGCAAAACCTTGCCACTCACCTTGGAAGAATAGAGCCGAAATGACATACGAAATTAACAAGGCAGGCAGCATGACAGCGCTAATAATACGGCGAGCCAACGGTGCACCATAGATGCGAACGGTTAAGTCCGTAGCAAGGAAGATAAAGGGAAAAGTAAACGCGCCCCACGTGGTATGGAACCCAAAAATATTGATGGGTAACTGCACCAAGTAGTTGCTGGATGTAATGATTAAAATATGGAACAACGATAGCCAAATTAACGCAGTGGCTTTTTGCTGCGGAGTAAACATAAACATATTGTACCTTTTTAGTCGCAATGGGGTGAGGGAACCCATGAATAACATCCCTAAATTGGGAAGAGCGCATCATACTCTCGTTGCGCAACAAAATCAAAACTGTTCATCTTCAGCGTGCGGCTTTACAATAAGTCTATTGATGACCAAGAGAATGTGGTGCTATGTCTGATTTATTTTCCAATCCAACCAAAACCCTTGATACCTTGGGACTCCGCTGTCCTGAACCGGTAATGCTAGTGCGTAAAACAGTACGTAACATGGCGGATGGCGATACTTTGCTGATTATTGCAGATGACCCTGCAACCACCCGTGATATCCCCGGTTTCTGCCGCTTTATGGAGCACGAGTTGTTGGCGGTTGACGCTGATAATGCGCCGTATCGTTATTTATTGCGCAAAAAAAACAGCGGTTTGTAATGACCCAATTTCGGTATGTTGGATAGCCTCTTTGCTTAGCATGGGGCTATTGTTGATAAATGATTTAATTAAGTGCTTGAATTTCACTGATTGATAAGCCGGTTATTTCGCTGATAACATCGGCGCTGAATCCGAGCTGTAAGCTTTTTAAAGCAATTTGTTGTAGCGTTTCTTCTCTTCCTTCTTCTTTTCCTTCGACTCTACCCTCAATTTTACCTTCAATTTTACCTTCAATTTTACCTTCATTTTTTAACCGCTGTGCAATATTCATAATAGCTCCTCGATGATTTTCGGCTTGGTCGATTAATGTCTCGACAATGGAAGTATAATAAGGGGAATCCATGATGATAAATAAGTAATTCAAGATAGTGATCACGTCATTTTTGTCATTATAGTGACTGTTTAAGATTTGAACGAAGTGCTCAGTGACCTTCTGGTGGTCATTTCGTAATTTTTTGTGTTTCATTGCGAGTTCCATCACAGCGATTTTGCGGTGACTAACTATTTCGGTATCCTCAACCACAGTGATATCGACCAACGGGAAAGGGTTGCTATACAGAGCATGGGCTACTTCAGCGTGGGGTAAGCATTGCGTCCATACCTCTTCATAAGGGTAAGGGGATGTTTCCCCGTGATAAAACAAAATGGGGACAACGAGCGGTAAGGTTTTATGCCCTTGCTGTAAATGCTGATTCATCGCCATGAATGCATAGTGCATTAAACGCCAGCCCATGAGTTTGTCAGGTGTTGACTGATGTTCGACTAATAGATAGATATAGCTATCTCCCATTTTTGTTTGTACGGAATAGAGAACATCGGAAAACCGCGTTCTCAGTTTGCTATCAATAAAGGCTGAATTAATGAGGGTTAGTGTATCGAAATCGCACAAGCGTTTAATTTGCTCAGGTAAATGAAGCTCAAAGAAATCTCGGGCATTGCTCTGTTTTGTCATAAAGCCTTTAAAGGCGGCATCATGAGGTATTGAACTTACATTATTAGTCATATCCACACTCATCAAATGTTGTCGATGACCGAGATATTACCCAATATTTTTGTGTGCGGGAGAAAAGTTAGTCCTAAATTCAGCTGGTGAATGGTTTGTATAACTCTTTGCTGTAATTGATTATTTTAAATCTTCCACACATAAGAAAACGCCGTAATAATGATAATTACGGCGTCGAGATATCAAATTAAATAAATACTATTTTTTGATTTCGGGCAGCTTCACGCGCAGTAAGCGAACTGCGTTGGCGGTAACTAATGCCGTTGCGCCAGAATCCGCTAATACGGCAACCCATAATCCAGTGATACCTAACAAGCTGGTCACCAAGAAAACTGCTTTCAAACCCAAGGCGATAGTGATGTTCTCGCGGATGATCTTCCGTGTGGCTCTGGATAATGCGACGATTTCAGGTAATCCAGTCAAACGGTTGTGGGTTAAAGCTGCATCCGCAGTTTCTAAAGCAACGTCAGTACCACCACCCATTGCAACACCAATGCTTGAAGCTTTCATAGCTGGTGCATCATTGATACCGTCTCCCACCATCATGGTGTTGTGGTTTCGATTAAGCTCCATGACGGCGGTGACTTTATCTTCAGGTAGTAATCCCGCACGGAATTCCATGCCAAGCTGATTGGCAATAGCGCTGGCCGCACGAGGGTTATCCCCAGTTAACATGACCGCATTGACATTCAGTGATTTCAGCATCTCCATTGCGTCAGCTGCATCGCAACGTAAGGTATCTTGCAGAGCGGTTAAGCCGATAACGTGGTTATCTTCGAGAGTCACGACAACCGTCTTACCTTGGGCTTCTAACGCTTCCACTTTTGCTTGCCACTGGCTGTTTAATGGTGGTTCTACCCTCGAGGGTGCACTGACTAACACTTGTTTGCCATTAAAGGAACCTTCAACTCCTTTACCTGCCAGTGCTTTACGCTCTAACGCTTCTTCAACAGTGATAGATAATTCTTCAGCTTTGTTAACAATCGCTTTAGCGAGCGGATGGTGAGAGCCGACTTCAACCGATGCAGTGATACGAATTAACTCGCTTTCACTCATACCTTCAACTGGGACGACATCCGTAACATGGGGTTTGCCTTCTGTTAATGTACCGGTTTTATCCAGCGCAATCGTAGTGACAGTGCCCAGTTGCTCTAGCGCTGCGCCACCTTTAATAAGGGCGCCACGTCGCGTTGCTGTTGCCAGTGCTGAGGTAATTGCAGCGGGGGTTGAAATCACGAGTGCGCAAGGGCAACCAATTAACAGCAGAGTCAGACCACGATAAATCCATGTGTCCCACGCTGCGCTGAAAAACAGTGGTGGAATGACAATAACCAAGGCTGAAATCAGCATGATAATTGGGGTGTAAATACGGCTAAAGCGGTCGATGAATCGTTCAATCGGTGCGCGACGTTCTTCCGCCTCTTCAATCAGTTGCAAGATGCGGTCGATAGCATTTTGACCTTGTTCTGATACCACTTCCATTTGCACCGCTTTGTCGACAGATAAACAGCCTGCGGCAACTTTTTCACCAGCACTGCGCTCAACAGGCACTGATTCCCCAGTTAATGCGCTTTCATCAAAGCTGGCAAAGCCAGAGACCAGTACTGCATCAGTAGGAAGTCGACCACCTGGAGCGATTTCAATGATATCCCCAGGGCGTAACTGTGCGACAGGAACGGATGTTTTTTGCCCATCTTTGATAAGCACTGCGTCTTCAGGCACTAAGGCCATTAATGCGCTGACTCCACGTCGAGCGCGCCCCGCAGAGTAGGATTCAAGCATTTCACCCAACATAAACAGTAAGATAACCATGGCGGCTTCTTCTGTCGCTTGAATAAAGATTGCCCCAACAGCGGCAACGGTCATCAAGGTTTCAATGGCGAATGGCGAACCGGTGCGAATTAAACGTAGCGATTTACGCGCAATAGGGTATAACCCAAATAACGTTGTTAAGATAAAAGCCACGTTACCGAGTTGCGGATTAACAAACTCTAATCCCCAGCTGATTGCCATTAAGATAGCTAAAATAATGACCGGTTTTGCTTCACTCAGTAAGCTTGATGGCGTAGATGTGGCGCTATTGCTGCCCACATCATGTAATTCATAACCTGCAGCCTCGACCGTTGAGCGGACGATTGCGGTGACGTCTTTATCCGCATCAACAACCAATTTTTCAGTGGCGAATAGCACTTTTGCTTGAGCGACTTCGCGAATTTGGGTAATCGCATTTTCGATTTTAGCGGCACAACTAGGGCAATCCATTCCCCTCACAATCCAACTAAAACGTTGTTTAGCGGTTTGTGTTGGTTCGACATCATCATTAGCTGCGGGTGCTGAATTGCAGCAGCTACCATGTTGATGGGATGTTTCATCATCATCGTGCGCATGACTTTTATCATCATGACTATGTTCATGGGAAGATGAGTCATGACTGACATTTTTGCTATTCTCTACTGTTGTTGAAGAACAGCTATTGCCAGAGCAGCAAGATGTCTTATGTGCATGGGTATCTTTATGAGAGTGTGAGTGCATAAGCGCCCCCTTTTTCTAAATGCGTTTTTAACCATGTTCTCTAATTAGAGTTAAGTCTACACTCTAGAGTAGACTCTAGAGTCAAATGAAAAAGGGGGAGCCAATTGATAAAATTCTCAAATAGCACGTTTTATCAATTGGCGAAGTGTTATAGGTAAATGGCACGAACAATAAAGAATTGACCAAGGAAATAGAAGGCGGCAACAACGGCTTTAGAGGCTTTGAATGGGAAACGGAAATGCGCAATTAACCAGATACAGTGAGATAAAAACAACATAGAGGCTCCCACCATAATGGAGAAATTAAACTCTCTACCTAAGCCAAAATATTGATCTCCTGCAACCCACATCATAATCATACTCATGATAATAGAAGCAAAAACAACAGGTTGTTGGCTCTCCAGTTTTCCCCAAATGAATATAAAGGTGACCGCAGCGATAGCAATTGGAACAATAAGCCAAGGCAGGTACAAACCAAAGTTAAATTGCATTCCGAAGCTAATGGTATAGACCAAATAGCTTAAGAACATCAGTCCTAAAGATGTAAGCAAGTGTTCACTAGAAAACATTCTCGAAAGGTCAGCAACTAAAGAAAGCACTAAACCACCTAAAATCAGGTAGGTTTGCGCATTTAAGTCGTCGGAACTCCATCCCCAGAATAATAAAAGAAGCAGAGTGATAGGGCGAAATAACCAACGTTGCCACTCAGGACCACGATAGGCTGCATCAACATACAGCCAGCCAGAAAATAAAACAGCGAGGAATGGCCAACTAATCATACACATATCCTTAAAAGCTTCTGGAAAAGAAAAATCACTGATAGCGATTTCAGATGAATCAATAAACTATACCGCGTCTTGCTCAAATTGTATGGCGTTTATCTGCAATTTGAGTGAGAGAGGGTATATACTTATGATTATTCTAAGCTAAATATACAAATTATGAATAAGCCAATTCTCTTAATTATTGTTCTCGCTATTATCGCGGTATTCGCGACAAAACGTTTTTTTGACCAAAAGAAACAGAATGAAATTAACGATAATTCATTGCCTGTCAGCCAGTTAGTTCTTGTTAAAGAGAAAAAAGATTATCCTTATCCCAATATGCGCTCTCGAGAGCGGGATGTGGTGTCCCCTGAAACTTTTCGCTATGAAATTTATTTTCAGACCCAAGCTTCTGGAGAAACCATTAAAGTGATCGTCAGCGAACAGCAATACCAAGATGTTACGTTAGGTACTAAAGGTAAGCTGACGTTACAAGGCACGCGATTTATTCGCTTTGAACCGACTGAATAACCATTATTTTTTCTTAGCGGCCTCGATTGCCGCTTTGGTTTTCTTATGCATGGCGAGCATTTCAAACACACCAAAGAAGAAAATTTTAGTCTGCTGTAAACCTGTTAATTTTTGATCTTTCGGTAAGCTAGCTTTCAGGAAGATTGTCTGCAAGGCATGCATGAAAATCATAAAGACCATTGCGATATCCATAAAATATTTCAATGGCTTAGGGAATGGGTGAACAATATTAAAGATCATGAAACCCCAAACACAAATCATGAGCAGACGTCCAATATTAATCAGCATCTTTTTCTCCCTGCATACTTGATGAATAAACAGATTGACGAATAAATAAACGATAGGCAACCTGACCTGCTACTTTTTCTCGGTGTAGCTGCCAGCTTGCGGGAATGTCAGTAAGTGGTAACTCAGCTTCGGACTCTACATAAATCCAGCTTTCATCTGCGAGCCACTGATTTTGTTCGAGTAGCTCGATAGTTTGGCTGAGTAAACCTTTACGAAATGGCGGGTCGATAAACACGACATCAAAAGGTGTACCCACTTGGCTGAGGACAGTGAGGCTACTGTCATTGAGCACAGTAGCGTTATCCGCATTTAAACGAACTTTATTTTCGCTTAACAGTTTGGCGTTTTGTTTATCCAGCTCAATAAATGTGACGTGCTCGGCAAAGCGAGATAGCGCTTCAAAGCCTAAAGCACCACTGCCGGCGAAACAATCGAGGCAGCGAGCATCTCGGATGACTGGCATTAACCAATTAAAGAGCGTTTCTTTAATGCGGTCAGTAGTAGGACGTAAGCCCTCACTATCACGCACAGGCAGTTTTCGCCCACGCCATTTACCACCAATGACACGTATTTGCCCTAAAGAGGCTGTTTGTGGTTTTTTTGCCATAATATGTATAGTTGTTTAGTTCACTGAGGAATGTATAAATTATTGGGGACTATTGTAGCGCTTCGGTTTCACGGTTTTAACAGAAAAATAAGAATAAATTGTCATGATTTTTCTTTCAGATATGTGTTGCTGCGCGATGAAATGATAGACTGCATGTAATTTTATTGCGATTTAATTTTTAAACGCCATGTTTTTACCGCGAGGAGTGTAGTGGCTGATGGCTAAAGATAAGAAAAAAGGCTTTTTCTCATGGTTGGGATTTGGTCGTAAAAGTGAAGAAGAAACTCAGCAACCGGATGTCGAACACAAAAATGACGTAGCCCATAACGCGAAGCAAGACGAAGCCGCTAGGTTAGAAGCTGAGCGTCAGCATCAAGTGGAAGAAGATGCGATTAAAGCGGCGGAAGATGAAGCTGAGCGTCAATACCAAGCGGAGCAAGCTGCAATTACAGCCGCTGCGGAAGACGCTGAACGTCAGCATCAAGCTCACTTAGATGCGATGCGCATTGCAGCAGAAAAAGCGGAACAAGAGCGCCAAGCCGCAGCAGATGCTCGTATTGCAGAAGAAAAAGCCGCTCGAGAGGTGTTAGAAGCTCAGGCTTTACGTAAGATTGAGGAAGAGGCTGAGCGCCAATATCAAATCGAACAAGCGGCGATTAAAGCCGCGGAAGAAGCAGCCGAACGTCAGCATCAAGCTGAATTAGAGGCTATCAAAGATGCTGAAGAAAAAGCCGAGCGTGAGTATCAAGCCGCTGAAGCTGCTCGTTTAGCAGAAGAGAAAGCCGAGACTGAGCGTCAAGAAGCGGAAGCTGCACGTCTT
>NZ_JAMPSW010000013.1:0-26690 GCF_028484855.1 Providencia sp. PROV033
TGGAAGCTGTACGTCTCGCGGAAGAAGAAGCGCAAAGACAAGCAGAAGAAGCCGCAAATGCCCAGCCAATCGAACAAGAAAAACCAAAGAAAGAAGGTTTTTTTAGTCGCCTGAAAAAAGGCTTATTAAAAACGCGTCAGAATCTTGGTTCGGGTTTTCTCGGTTTATTTAAAGGCAAAAAAATCGATGACGACCTTTTTGATGAGCTGGAAGAGCAGTTATTAATTGCGGATGTTGGTGTCGAAACTACCCGTAAAATTATTGATAATTTAACCCATCATGCTTCCCGTAAAGAACTAAAAGACGCGGAAGCGTTGTATGGCAAGCTGCGTGAAGAAATGTCTAATATTTTATCTACCGTGGATAAACCATTAGTGATCGAAGGTAAAAAACCTTATGTTATTCTTATGGTTGGTGTCAACGGCGTGGGTAAAACCACCACGATTGGTAAATTAGCGCGTCAGTATCAATCTGAAGGCAAATCGGTGATGTTGGCTGCGGGTGATACCTTCCGTGCTGCGGCAGTGGAACAACTGCAAGTATGGGGTGAGCGTAATAAAATTTCCGTTGTCGCTCAACATACTGGGGCAGACCCTGCTTCGGTGATTTATGATGCGATTCAATCAGCCCAAGCAAAAGGCGCGGATGTTTTGATTGCAGACACGGCAGGGCGCTTACAAAATAAAGCTCACTTAATGGAAGAGCTGAAAAAAATCGTTCGTGTGATGAAAAAGCTTGATGAATCAGCACCTCATGAAATCATGCTCACACTCGATGCTAGCACTGGACAAAATGCGGTTAGTCAGGCGAAAATTTTCAATGACGCCGTAGGGTTAACAGGAATTACACTGACAAAGCTCGATGGTACTGCAAAAGGTGGCGTGATCTTCTCAATTGCCGACCAGTTTGGTATTCCAATCCGTTATATTGGTATTGGGGAAGGTATTGAAGATTTACGTCCATTTAAAGCCGATGACTTTATCGAGGCTCTATTTGCCCGAGAGGAATAATTTTCGATGATTCGCTTTGAACATGTTAGTAAAGCTTATCGCGGTGGCCGCCAAGCGCTTCAAGGGGTAGATTTTCATCTACGCCCTGGCGAAATGGCATTTTTAACGGGTCACTCAGGTGCAGGTAAAAGTACATTACTCAAACTGATTTGCGGTATTGAGCGCCCAAGTGCGGGTCATATTCTGTTTAATGGTCATGATATCAGCCGACTAAAAGACAGAGAGATCCCTTTTCTGCGTCGACAGATCGGTATGATTTTCCAAGATCACCATCTGCTCTATGATCGCACTGTCTATGATAACGTGGCGATGCCTTTGATTATTTCAGGTGCGAGTAGTGAAGATATTCGCCGTCGTGTTAGCGCCGCACTCGATAAAGTCGGTCTGTTAGATAAAGCGAAAAACTTTCCAATTCAGCTATCTGGTGGTGAGCAGCAGCGAGTCGGTATTGCACGCGCGGTGGTGAATAAACCAACGATGCTTTTAGCCGATGAGCCAACGGGTAACCTTGATAGCGAATTATCTGAAGGAATTATGCGTTTATTTGAAGAATTTAACCGTGTCGGCGTGACTGTCTTAATGGCAACGCACGATATTGCGTTGATTGAACGTCGTCACTTACGTGTTTTGACCTTAAGCGAAGGTCGAATGCTTGGAGGTCAACATGGCTAAGAATGTCCGCAAAGCGAAGCCTGAACGTACCATGCAATCGAAAAGCAAAGCACTCAAAGGTGGTTGGCGTGAACAGTGGCGCTACTCTTGGTTAAATGCGTTAGCTGATATGCTAAGGCAGCCTTTGGCAACCTTTTTGACGGTAATGGTGATTGCTATTTCATTAGCGCTGCCAAGTTTGTGTTATATCGTTTGGAAAAACGTTTCCCAAGCAGCTGAGCAATGGTATCCGACACCCCAGTTGACAGTCTATTTGGATAAGTCTCTCGATGAACAAGGGGGACAAAATGTAGTGACTCAGCTGGAAGCTCTGGACGGTGTCGCGCATGTGAATTACTTATCTCGTGATCAAGCGATATCTGAATTCCGTAGCTGGTCTGGCTTTAGTACCGCCTTAGATATGTTAGAAGAAAATCCACTTCCTGCCGTTGCGATCATTACGCCAAAATTGGACTTTGAAGGATCTAATGCTTTGACAACACTGCGTGACCGCGTAAGTCAAGTTAATGGTATTGAAGAAGTGCGAATGGATGATAGCTGGTTCTCTCGGTTAGCGGCACTAACGAGGTTAGTGGGGCAAGTAGCATCTGTGATTGGCATTTTGATGATTGTTTCATTGTTTTTAGTGATTGGAAACAGCGTACGGTTAAATATCTTTGCTCGTCGCGATACGATTAATGTGATGAAACTCATTGGGGCAACCGATGGTTTTATTATGCGTCCATTCTTAAATGGCGGAGTTGTATTAGGCGCCCTCGGTGCGGTCATTGCCCTTATTATGACGTTTTTGTTAGTGTGGCAGCTATCGGATCTAGTGGCGCAAGTTGCGAGTGTATTCGGGACACAATTCCACATTGAAGGGCTATTGTGGGAAGAATCCTTGCTGATTATCCTAATGTCTGCGATTGTGGGTTGGGTAGCCGCATGGCTGGCAACATTACAACATTTACGTCATTTCAGACCTGAATAATGTTATTTATTCCATCGGTGCTAACGTATTGGCACCGATGGAAAAACTGAAATTCTGCGAACTTCTTTTCTAATTAAGTGTCAGATATTGACCTGCTGTTAACTATTCTTGTATATAATTTATTTAACGGGGCTAAGCTGATAAACTACGGTTTGTCTGTATCGAATCTCTCCCATTTCAGTACAATTCATAGAGGATCTTAATGACCAAAGATATGCAATCATTAGCGCTTGTTCCACAAGGAAGCATTGAAGCTTATATGCGAGCTGCCAATGCTTACCCTATGCTGACCGCAGAGGAAGAAAAGGAACTTGCTGAACGGCTGCATTACGATGGTGACCTCGAAGCTGCTAAGCAACTGATTTTATCTCATTTGCGTTTTGTGATTCACATTGCGCGTAGCTATGCAGGTTATGGTTTGCCACAAGCTGACTTAATTCAGGAAGGCAACATCGGTCTGATGAAGGCTGTGCGTCGTTTTAACCCTGAAGTGGGTGTCCGTTTGGTTTCTTTCGCGGTACATTGGATCAAAGCTGAAATTCATGAATACGTTCTACGTAACTGGCGTATTGTTAAAGTTGCCACGACAAAATCTCAACGTAAGTTATTCTTTAATTTAAGAAAGAATAAAAAACGTCTTGGTTGGTTTAACCAAGATGAAGTCAATATGGTTGCACAAGAACTGGGCGTAAGTACAAAAGATGTACTCGAAATGGAATCCCGTATGGCAGCGCAGGACATGGCATTTGATATGTCCGACGACGATGATAGCGGTGATTTCGGCGGTCCAGTTGCACCTGTGCTTTATTTGCAGGATAAGGCTTCAGACTTTGCAAATACCATTGAAGATGATAACTGGGAAAGTCATGCAACTGACCGCTTAGCGGATGCATTAGCATCGCTCGATGAGCGTAGCCAAGATATTATCCGTGCTCGCTGGTTAGATGATGACAATAAAACCACATTGCAGGAACTTGCTGATAAGTACGGTGTATCTGCTGAGCGTGTTCGTCAACTTGAAAAAAATGCCATGAAGAAACTTCGTTTGGCTATGGAAGATGAAGACGACGAGATGTAATCCTTTCAATAGGATATCTGCATGAAAGATTATCTGCATTTATTTTGCTGTCATTAGCATGGAATATAAATGCAGATAACTCATTCACCCACTATTCAGTCATAACGTTTATTCGCGGGAATAGAGCTCTAACGGTAGCCCATCAGGGTCTGCAAAGAAGGTAAAACGTTTCTGAGTATAAGGGTCAAGGCGTACCGCCTCACAAATCACCTGATTTTTTGCCAAATAGGCAATCCACTCCTCGATATTATCCACTTCAAACGCTAAATGACGTAAACCTGCGGCTTCTGGATAACTGAGCCTTTTTGGCGGGTTTGCAAAACTAAACAGTTCAATTTGATAATGCTCACCAAAAGCTAAATCTGCTTTCCATGAATCATTTTCTGGGCGGTAATGTTCCGAGAGTAGCTGTAGCCCAAGGATCTGACAATAAAAATGCTTACTCTGAGTAAAGTCAGAACAAATAATAGCAACGTGATGAATTTTATTAAGTTTCATATTAATGGCTCGATATGTCTCTGCCAGTTTTGATCGTTTTCTGTTGGGCGAAAACCACAGGCTGAAAGAAATTGTTCTAGGGCGATTTTGTTTTGTGGTTCGATACCTTGCAAGTTAAAGATCCAAGTGTGAATTTCAGGTAATTGACGGCAAATCTCTTGTAAAAGGTACAAGCCTACACCTCGTCGGCGTGTCACTTCACGAACATTAAAATCATAAATAACCCCTTGTTGTTGATGAATAGACACTTTAGCGGCTGCGAGTAATCTTTCATTAAAACGAGCGCCATAAAATTGCACGCCAGACTCAAGGTTTTGGATAAGCTGTGACCGATTCTGGTCTATCCAGATCTTCGAGAGGTCGATGTACTGTTGCTCAGTAGGATTGACCAGAGGAATGATGGTTAGTCTCATTTATTTTGATCCATTTCATGGTGCATGTTACACGCTATTCTAACAGCAGAGTGATCTGTAACCGATTTTTTAATTTTAAAGAGAAAAATTTGGTCTCTCTGCATTTTCCGAGTTTCACTCGGATTAAGCTAAATTTAACTGGAATATAACACTAGTATTTACAAAAAATACACGTTTTATCATTAGGTTTTTATTCTGTAATTGATGTAAATACCTACTCTATTCATTTGCTATTTAGCATAATTCTCTTGTTTAATGGTCTGAAATATATAGCCTTATTGGCTATGTTTTGAAATATCAGGCATTGAACCTGTCAACGATAATAATTGATTATAAATCAATCACAAACACTCACAATCATACACACAATATTGATGGCGGGGACGCACGAATGAAGAATAGTAATAAAGCATTATTAGCAGGTTGTATCGCAATGGCATTAAGTCCAGCCGGATGGGCGAAAGAGATTAAAATCGCAGTCGTGGGCGCAATGTCGGGTCCCGTGGCACAGTATGGGGATATGGAATTTACGGGCGCTCGCCAAGCAATTGCAGATATCAATGCTAAAGGTGGCATTAATGGGGATACGCTTGTTGCTGTTGAATATGATGATGCGTGTGATCCAAAACAAGCGGTTGCCGTCGCCAACAAAGTGATTAACGATGGCATTAAACACGTTATTGGGCACCTGTGCTCCTCTTCCACTCAGCCAGCTTCAGATATTTATGAAGATGAAGGCGTTCTGATGATTACCCCTGCTGCAACCAATGCTGATTTAACTACGCGAGGTTATCAGTTAATCATGCGTACCACAGGATTGGATTCTGACCAAGGTCCAACGGCAGCAAAATACATTATCGAAAAAATCAAACCGAAACGCATTGCTGTGGTTCATGATAAACAACAATATGGCGAAGGTTTAGCACGTTCAGTGCGTGAAAGTCTGAACAAAGCGGGTGTGAAAGAAGTAATGTTTGAAGGGGTTACCGCGGGAGATAAAGATTTCTCTGCGCTGGTGGCTAAGCTGAAAAAAGAGAACGTAGATTTTGTTTATTTTGGTGGTTACTACCCAGAAATGGGGCAAATTTTACGTCAATCGAAACAATCAGGTCTGAATATTCGCTTTATGGGACCTGAAGGTGTCGGCAACTCTTCACTTTCTAATATTGCGGGTGATGCATCAGAGGGAATGCTGGTGACGTTACCAAAACGTTATGATCAAGTACCTGCTAACCAACCCATCGTCGATGCGATTAAAAACAAAAAAGAAGATCCGACAGGACCGTTTGTTTGGACAACCTATGCGGCAATTCAAGGCTTAACCACGGCAATGCAGCGCACAGGAAGTCAGGAACCCGACGTTCTTGCGAAAGATTTAAAAGCAAACCCAGTGGATACTGTGATGGGGCAATTGAGCTGGCAGCCAAATGGTGACCTGAAAGGTTTCGAATTCGGTGTGTTTGAATGGCACAAAGACGGAACCTCTACTGCACAAGAGTAATTCTCATTTTTGATTGAGAAATTGAGTATTCAGTGATGAGCTGGAGGCTTGGAAACAGGCTTCCAGCTTCTGCTCTCCATAGAGGGACAGTAGTTTGAAAGGATAATCTTATGTCAGACCAAATTCTGTATTTTATTCAGCAATTCCTCAATGGTTTAACGTTAGGAAGCACTTACGCGCTGATTGCTATCGGTTATACCATGGTGTATGGCATCATCGGAATGATCAACTTTGCCCATGGCGAAGTGTATATGATTGGTAGCTACGTTTCGTTCATTGTTATCGCGGGCTTAATGATGCTCGGTATTGATGTGGGCTGGATCCTTGTTGCGGCAGCCTTTGTTGCAGCCATTGTGGTATCGAGTTCCTACGGTTGGAGCATTGAACGAGTTGCTTATCGCCCAGTTCGCCATTCTAAACGCTTGATTGCGCTGATCTCTGCGATCGGGATGTCTATTTTCTTACAAAATTACGTCAGTTTATCTCAAGGATCACGAGATCTGGCATTACCGAGTTTGATCACCGGACAGTGGAGCATTGGTGAAAGTGATGGCTTCTCTGCCATTGTGACCAAAATGCAGCTCACTATCTGGATAGTGACTTTCCTTGCCATGCTGGCATTAACCCTGTTTATCCGCTACTCCCGTATGGGGCGTGCGTGCCGTGCTTGTGCGGAAGATTTAAAAATGGCGAGCTTGCTTGGCATTAACACTGACCGTGTGATCTCCCTGACGTTTGTGATCGGTGCAGCGATGGCGGCAGTGGCGGGTGTGTTATTAGGGCAATTTTATGGGGTCATTAACCCATATATTGGCTTCATGGCAGGAATGAAAGCGTTTACCGCGGCGGTGTTAGGCGGAATCGGTAGTATTCCTGGCGCAATGCTAGGCGGCTTGATTCTGGGGGTTGCGGAAGCGATGACCTCTGCATATCTAAGCACGGAATACAAAGATGTCGTTTCATTTGGTTTATTGATTGGTGTTCTGTTGATCATGCCAACGGGCATTCTGGGTCGTCCGGAGGTCGAAAAAGTATGAGAAAAGAAAATTGGATCAGCGCCATTATTGCCTCCGTCACCTTCTTTATTTTAGCGGTATTTATGATGGGGCTAAAATTAGGCCTCGATGGCACTAAGCTGATTGTGGAATCTGGGGGAGACGTTCGTTGGAATTGGATCTTCGTCGGCATCGCCATTATCTTTGTGTATCAATTAATTCGCCCCGCGTTAAGCAAAGTGTGGCAAGGCGTGCCCAAAAAATCGTGGGCGTTACCAGATTTTGACGGCGGCTCGCTCAGACAAAAAATTATCGGCATTGCCATTATTGTTGGTGCCATTATTTGGCCCTTTATGGTTTCTCGTGGTAGCGTCGATATTGCCACATTAACCTTAATCTACGTGATGCTGGGGTTAGGCTTAAACGTGGTTGTTGGGTTATCCGGGTTATTGGTACTCGGCTATGCGGGCTTCTACGCTATCGGCGCCTATACCTTTGGCTTACTTAATCACTATTATGATTTCGGTTTCTGGGAAAGCTTACCGATTGCCGGCTTAACGGCGGCATTAGCTGGGTTGTTATTGGGCTTCCCTGTTCTGAGGCTGCGAGGGGATTATTTAGCAATTGTGACCCTCGGATTTGGGGAGATTGTCCGTATTTTATTATTAAATAATACGGACATCACAGGGGGACCGAATGGGATTAGCCAACTGCCAAAACCCACCTTTTTTGGTTTAGAGTTTAGCCGTACAGCAAAGGATGGATGGGATACATTTCACCACTTTTTTGGGTTGGATTATAACCCCGGTGACCGGATCATTTTCCTCTATTTTGTCGCGTTACTGTTGGTCGTGCTCACGTTAATCGTGATAAGCCGTTTACTGCGTATGCCATTAGGGCGCGCGTGGGAAGCGCTGCGCGAAGATGAGATTGCGTGTCGATCATTAGGGTTAAGCCCAACGCGTATAAAATTAACCGCCTTTACCATCAGTGCAACATTTGCAGGGTTCGCAGGTGCATTATTTGCTGCACGGCAAGGCTTTATCAGTCCGGAGTCCTTCACATTTGCTGAATCTGCGTTTGTGTTAGCGATCGTGGTACTCGGGGGAATGGGATCGCAAATGTCCGTGATTTTAGCGGCGATCATCTTAGTGGTTTCACGGGAAATGATGCGCGATCTGAACGAATATAGCATGCTGCTACTGGGTGCATTGATGGTGTTAATGATGATCTGGCGCCCACAAGGCTTATTACCGATGCAGCGCCGCCAAATGAAGCTGAAAAGCGCACAAGGAGGCGGAGCATGATATCAATGACACCTTTATTGCAAGTAAGTGGCTTAACGATGCGTTTCGGTGGTTTATTAGCCGTGAATAATGTAGAGCTCACGCTAAACCAAGGGGAAATTGTTTCGTTGATTGGTCCCAACGGTGCGGGTAAAACCACGATATTTAACTGTTTAACCGGGTTTTACAAGCCAACCAGCGGGGCTATTTTGTATCGTGATAAACACCTTGAAGGGCTGCCAGGGCAAGCTATTGCTCGCCTAGGCGTCATCCGTACCTTTCAGCATGTTCGCTTGTTTAAAGAGATGACGGTTATTGAAAATTTACTGGTTGCTCAGCATCAGCATCTTAAAAGTGGCATCTTTTCAGGATTACTAAAAACGCCCGCATTTCGTCGAGCAGAAGCGGATGCATTGGATAACGCGGTGAACTGGTTAGAGCGCGTCAATCTTTCCGAGTTTGCGAATCGTCAAGCTGGTAACTTGGCATATGGTCAGCAGCGCCGCTTGGAAATAGCACGCTGTATGGTGACACGCCCTGAAATTTTGATGTTGGACGAGCCCGCAGCAGGACTGAATCCCAAAGAAACCAACGATCTGGATGAGCTGATTGCCGAATTACGTAGCCACCATAACGTCTCTATTTTATTGATTGAACATGATATGAAATTGGTGATGGGGATCTCTGATCGTATTTATGTGGTAAACCAAGGTACGCCTTTGGCGAATGGTACACCCAATGAAATTCGGCAGCATCCTGATGTCATCAAAGCCTATTTGGGAGAAGCTTATTGATGTTGGAATTTAAACAAGTTTCCACCCATTACGGGAAAATTCAGGCGCTGCATAACGTCAGCTTGAATATACAAAAAGGGGAAATAGTCACCCTGATTGGCGCGAATGGAGCAGGGAAAACGACGCTACTCAGTACGTTATGTGGCGATCCTAGAGCATCATCCGGTCAGGTACTTTATCGTGGGGGGGATATTACTCAGCTACCGACGCCGCAAATTATGCGTAAAGACATTGCATTGGTGCCAGAAGGTCGTCGGGTCTTTTCTCGTATGACCGTCGAAGAGAACCTCGCCATGGGCGGTTTTTTCGCGGATCGCCAGCAGTACCATGAGCGTATCGATCGCGCTTATTCGCTATTTCCTCGGTTGCATGAGCGCCGCAGCCAGCGTTCAGGAACCATGTCGGGTGGTGAGCAACAGATGCTGGCTATTGGGCGAGCCTTGATGAGTCAGCCGGAGTTATTGCTCCTGGATGAGCCATCTCTTGGGTTGGCTCCGATTATTATTATGCAAATTTTCGACACAATTTTGCAGCTACGGGAAGAGGGGATGACCATATTCCTTGTGGAGCAAAATGCTAACCAAGCTTTGAAACTGGCTGATCGAGGTTATGTGCTAGAAAATGGGCATATTGTTCTGGAAGATACTGGAAAATCATTATTAGCAAATGAAGCCGTGCGTAGTGCATATTTAGGTGGATAATCTAATATTATTTGGATAAAAATACCCCATAAAATAGATTAGATATTTATGGGGTATTTTATTTCATAGAGATTAATTATACTTCTGAGTGATTTTTATGGTTAATAAATCATTCTTATTTGGATCTTGAGTTAATTCACCATTATTATGACTGACTAGGTAACTTTTTCTCTCGGTAAAAAGCACCGTATTTTCTAATATTTTCTCTGGTTGTATTTGCTTTAAATAATATTCATTTCTAGAAGTGATGATGTAATTATTATCTTCCGTTTTCTCGATATTAATCGTTAATTTATCATTTTCTTTTGACTGAGGAATAATATAGTCACAATTTTTATTTTTCATTGTCAGAGTAATATAAGGCTCTGCAAGATGGCCTTGATGGGCAATTTGGCACAGTTTTTCCGCGTGTGGAAATGTGACAAATTCAATCAAAAATCGCAATCTTTCTTCTTGCGTAAATTGGTTACTAAATTCGGGCATTTCTAAACCTAAACATGTCATGGTGTAGTTTATGCGATTGAAATCCTTGAGAAATTGTTCTGGTAGTTTATCTGCATCTCTAGGATTATGAGTTTCAACCCGCTGGTCTGCACTGTTTGGTAGGTAGGGTTCTAGCGTTTCATTCCATTGATAAACGACCGCGCTATCTTTAGTTTCCATCTCCGCTATTTTAGGAATTTCAAAAGTTTCATTTAAAAATTGCGTAGCTTGGTATTGAGTATTGGATTGCGTTACTGCGGGTATTTCTTTTTTAAAAGAATTTTTAAATTTATCCCAAAAAGAGAGATTGCTTTGATTGGTTTTTTTTATATGGTTATTTTTAATTGTATTTTCTGATTGATTGGCGGAATAAATTGATGGGTTTGAAACTTGATTTAATTTAGACATAATTGTTCCATAGTTTATTAATTAATCATGAATTGATCGTATATTAAACGAGTTAGCTTATTAAATATTGCAAAAAAGAATGATAAGCGAATCTCTTATATCCACTATGTATAGTGATGAGTGTAGTTATATAAAAGTATAATTTATTCGCTACTAATAAGTGGTGGTAAGCATAAAAGGTGTGTATCGGCTGTAACTGCTGCGTAGTTAATGTGAGGTTTCTCTCATTTCTGTTATTTGCTTGTTTCTGCATAAAAATTTAAATGTATATACAAGTTTCTGTGTAGAAACAGCATCCTAGTTATTGTTGTCTAACTTTTCTTCATCTTCCTTCTCCACTGTTGAGACAAAAATTCAAATTTAAATGTATATACTTTGTGAGCTAAATGTATATATATTTAATTATCAACTAAGCAAACCAAGCAGAAAGACAGTATCTAGCCATTATTATTTTTATTTAATTTATTGATAGTAAAAGTAAGTTTTAATATTTTCACTGCCTAGAAACTGTCTGTTCGCCATGATCTCAACAATGATAAATAACCAAAATTGTTAATTTTGCGTTAAACCAAGTGGATGGATAGGGGATAAAACAATGTTAAACCGTACAGATGCAACACGTGTGATCCGTGCCCCGCACGGTAGCCAAAAGAGCTGCAAAAGTTGGCTGACCGAAGCCGTATATCGCATGATCCAAAACAACTTAGATCCTGATGTTGCCGAACATCCACAAAGTCTTGTTGTGTATGGTGGAATTGGTCGTGCCGCCCGCGATTGGGAATGCTACGACAAAATTTTAGACGTATTAAAAAACCTCGAAGATGATCAAACCTTACTGGTGCAATCAGGTAAACCGGTGGGGGTATTCCCAACGCATGTAGATGCTCCGCGAGTGTTAATTGCTAACTCAAACATCGTACCCCATTGGGCTAACTGGGATCATTTCAACGAATTAGATCGTAAAGGCTTGATGATGTACGGGCAGATGACAGCAGGCTCGTGGATCTACATTGGCTCACAAGGGATTGTTCAAGGCACTTATGAAACCTTTGTTTCACTCGCAAAACAGCATTTTAATGGCAACCCAGCGGGTCGTTGGATTCTGACGGGGGGCTTAGGTGGAATGGGGGGCGCGCAGCCATTAGCCGCAACGATGGCAGGCTTTAGCATGATAGCGGTTGAGTGTGATGAAAGCCGTATCGATTTCCGTTTAAGAACGCGTTACGTCGATAAAAAAGCGACGTCTTTGGATGAGGCTCTAGGCTATATCGAAGAAGCGAAAGCGAGCGGTCAGCCAGTGTCAGTCGGCTTATTAGGTAATGCGGCGGATGTGTATAGCGAGTTAGTTAAACGCAATATTACGCCAGATTCAGTCACTGACCAAACCAGTGCCCACGATCCCGTTCATGGTTATCTGCCTCAAGGTTGGACATTAGCTCAGTGGCGTGACAAGCAACAAAGCGCACCCGCTGAAGTGACTAAAGCGGCGAAGAAAAGTATGGCGGTGCAAGTTGATGCCATGCTGCAAATGCAAAAACGTGGCTCAGCAGCATTTGACTACGGCAACAACATTCGTCAAATGGCAAAAGATGAAGGGGTCAGTAACGCCTTTGATTTTCCAGGATTTGTACCTGCTTATATTCGTCCTCTGTTCTGTGAAGGCATTGGTCCTTTCCGTTGGGTTGCACTGTCTGGTGATCCAGAAGATATCTATAAAACTGACCAGAAAGTGAAAGAGCTGATCCCTGATGATAAGCATCTGCACAATTGGTTAGATATGGCGCGTGAGCGTATTGCTTTCCAAGGTTTGCCAGCTCGTATCTGTTGGGTGGGTCTGAAAGATCGTGAAAGATTAGGGCGTGCATTTAATGAAATGGTGAAAAATGGCGAGCTGAAAGGTCCAGTGGTGATTGGTCGTGACCACTTAGACTCCGGCTCTGTCGCAAGCCCACATCGAGAAACCGAATCGATGAAAGATGGCTCAGATGCCGTATCTGATTGGCCATTACTGAATGCGCTGCTGAACACTGCGGGTGGTGCAACATGGGTTAGCTTACATCACGGTGGTGGTGTGGGTATGGGCTTCTCGCAACATGCTGGTGTGGTGATTGTGTGTGATGGCACTGATGCGGCAGACAAACGCCTTGCTCGCGTACTGCACAATGACCCTGCAACTGGGGTAATGCGTCATGCAGATGCAGGTTATGACATCGCTATTCATTGTGCGAAACAGCAAGGGCTTAACTTGCCGATGGTTAAGTAATGTCGAATGCCGGTTCAATAGAGTCGGCACCTTTTAGCCTCACATAAGGAATTCATGATGAATACGGCAACGACCCAAAAACCACACGGACCTTTGGCGGGGATCAAAGTGATTGATTTAAGCCGTGTACTAGCAGGACCTTATTGCACCGGAATGATGGCAGATTTGGGTGCTGAAGTGATCAAAATTGAAGTCCCTGATCATGGTGATGATAGCCGTCATTTGGGGCCTTTTATTGATGGTGAAAGTGTTTATTACGGATTGATCAATCGCGGGAAGCGCAGTATTGAGTTAGATCTTAAAGCGGATGCGGATCGTCAGATTTTATTCCAATTGATCACAGAAAGTGACGTGGTGGTGGAAAACTTCCGTCCTGGTGTGACCAAGCGTCTTGGGATCGATTTCGACAGTGTTAAACAGCTAAATCCTAATATTATCTACGCCAGCATTTCAGGGTTTGGACAAAACAGTCCTCTCGCAAGTTACCCAGCCTATGACATTGTGGCACAAGCAATGTCTGGATTGATGAGTGTGACAGGCTTCCCCGAATCGGGACCGACACGTAGCGGTGAATCCATTGGTGATGTGTGCGCAGGCGTATTTGCCTCATGGGCGATTAGCAGCGCGCTGTTTGCTCGCGAACGTCACGGTGAAGGCGCTCAATATATTGATGTGGCGATGGTGGATGTCTTACTCAGCATGCAGCTTACCGGACTGTCGAATTTATTTGCGAATGGTAAAGCCCCAAGTTTGGTGGGTAATCGCCATCCAGTTTCAACACCATTTGATACTTACCAAGCGAAAGACGGTTTAGTGGTGATAGCGATCGCGAGCGAAAAACTCTTCCAACGCTTATGTGAATGTATGGAGAAGCCGGAATTACCCCAAGATTCGCGTTATTTAAATGACCCTGTTCGTACTATTAACCAAGCCGCATTGCGCCAAGAAATTGAAGATTGGACAGGAACAAAAAGCGTCGAGGAAGTGTGCGATTTACTGCTCAATGCGGGAGTACCTGCTTCACCAATCCACAATTTACAGCAAGCCACACAAAGTGAGCATGCTCAAGTACGCCAAGTATTAACCCATTTAAACGATGGCGGTACTCCACTGATTTCTCAGCCAGTTTTCTTTAATGGCGTGAAACCGAAAGTGACCCAAAGAGCCCCAGCTCTCGGGGAAGGCAATGAACGTTATAAGCCAACAACAATGATGAAAAGTGCGGAGACGATGCAATGAGTTTTGAGATTAACGAAACGGAATACGCGATTGTAGATGCTGTGGAAAAAGTGTGCCGCGATATCCTGCAAGCGAACGCTCAACGCTATGATGAAGAAGAGATTTTCTGTGCGGAAAGCTTAACTGCATTGGGTGAAATGGGTTGTTGGGGGATTAACTTACCCGAGCAATACGGTGGTTTTGGTATCGGTAGCATTGCGATGAGCATGATCGTTGAAGCGGTGGCGGCAGCGTGTGCTTCAACATCATCAGCACTCACCGCACATTTTTTAGCCACAGACTCAATCTTGATTGGTGGCACTGAAGCGCAAAAAAATGATTGGTTACCGAAAGCAGCGAGTGGGGAATTGCTGGGTGCGTTTGGATTGACAGAACCCGCTGCGGGTTCAAACCCCGCCGACATGCGCACAACCGCCACCCGTGAGAATGGTGGTTGGCGAATTCGTGGTAATAAACACTATATTACCAATGCTAAAGAAGCTGATTTCATTGTGCTGTATGCCAAAACAGATGTTGAGGCGGGGGCCCGCGGCATTAGTGCATTTATGATCCCGAAAGGCACTGAAGGTGTGGCGTTTTCTCACCCAGAAAAAACCATGGGCCTGCGTGGTAGCACTATTTATGAGTTAGCACTCAACTGTTGGTTACCTGAATCGGCTTTATTGGGGGAGGAAGGCAAAGGATTTCACACGGCAATGGAAGTCTTGGATAAAGGGCGAGTGGAAGTGGCAGCCACCTCTCTGGGAATTGCTCGCGCAGCGATGGAGAGCACATTAGGTTGGGTGAAAGAGCGCCAAATAGGTAAGAAGCCATTGGCCGCCTACCAAGGAACACAGTGGAAGCTTGCTGATATGCACACACAATTAGAAGCTGCTCGTATGTTGACGTGGAATGCGGCTGAACTGCGTGATTCTGGGCAACGTTTTAGTTTGCAATCAGCAACGGCAAAATTGTTTGCTGCGGAATGTGCGGGTTTTGTTACCGATGCGGCCTTACAGCTACATGGTGGGTATGGTTATATTCGTGATCTACCCCTAGAGCGCTATGTACGAGATGCCCGTATTTTGCGTATCTTTGAAGGGACCTCAGAAATTCAAAAAATCATTATTTCTCGCGCCGTTCTCGACGCTTAATTTTGATAGGTTCGACCCGATAGGTAAGACAGGACTTATCGGGGTTTCTAAGTAATAACAGGAGCACTACCCTGACAACAGGATCATGGACTTAAAAACACAACAACAATCAGGTTTAAGAATGTATTTCAATTATTAATGACGGGTAGATATAACAATAAAATACCCGCATCGCGTCAAATGCCTGTGCCTAACCGCATAGAGAATCCATTGCTGACGGCTAATTGGTCCATTCTTTAAGCCAGCCTTGCTTAAAGAGGAGTTACCATGACAGTTTCCAACGATATCATCGGGCAAAAGCAGTCTCGCCAAGATAACGTTCCACTTATCGAAGCACGTTCCATTGACTATATTCCTGAATCTGAGCGACATGGCACCTTATCGAGCCAGTTTACATTATGGTTTGGTGCGAACTTACAAATCACGGCAATCGTCACCGGGGCGTTAGCGGTCGTGTTGGGTGGGGATGTATTTTGGTCGTTGATCGGTTTGTTTATCGGACAATTACTGGGAGGCGCGGTAATGGCGCTCCACGCAGTGCAGGGGCCGAAGCTAGGTTTACCGCAAATGATCTCCAGCCGCGTTCAGTTCGGGGTTTATGGTGCGGTGATCCCTATTTTATTGGTCTGTATGATGTACGTTGGGTTCTCTGCCAGCGGTACGGTATTAGCAGGGCAAGCCGTTGGGCAATTACTGAACGTTAGCGACTGGATGGGGATCGTGATTTTTGGGATAGTGATCATTGGTATCACTATCTGTGGTTACCGCATTATTCATATTTTAGGTAAAGTGGCGAGTGTCGTTGGTATTATCGCATTCTTCTACCTGTTCTTCCGTTTGTTCTATATGAATGACGTCTCTGTATTATTGGCAAACCGTCACTTTGATTGGACAAATTTCCTGCTAGCAATGTCATTGTCAGCGTCTTGGCAAATTGCTTTCGGTCCTTACGTTGCGGATTATTCCCGCTATTTGCCGACTAAAACTCCCACCATTAAAGCTTTCTTAGCGGTAGGTTCGGGTACAGTAATTGGAACCCAAGCCTCTATGATCCTTGGGGTATTTGCCGCCGCGCTGGCAGGTAATCAATTTGCAGGTCACGAAGTGTCCTACATTGTTGGACTGGGGAGTACCGGTTTAATTGCAGCGCTACTGTATATCAGTATTTTCTTCGGTAAAGTCACTATCACTGCGCTGAACGCTTACGGTAGTTTTATGTCGATGGCAGCGATTTGGTGTGGTTTCCGTGGTAAGCAGCAAATTTCCCGCGGTCAGCGACTGTTCTTTATTATTCTTATGGTGAGTTTCTCGACGATACTTGGGCTTGCAGGACAGCACTCATTCTTAAAATTATTCTCTGCTTTCTTACTGTTTTTATTGGCATTTTTTACACCATGGAGTGCCATCAACCTGGTGGACTACTACTGGGTAACCAAAGGTCGTTATGACGTACCGCAATTATCTAATCCGAATGGCCGCTATGGTCGCTGGAATAAGGTGGGGATCATCACTTATGTGGTAGGTGTGTTGATCCAGATGCCATTTATTGCGACAGGATTCTATACCGGACCGTTGGTGGAAAGCTTAGGCGGCGTGGATATTTCATGGATTGTCGGCTTAGTGGCAACCAGCATTATCTACTATGCAGCTGTTAAAATTTGGCCAATGTCAGTGGCGCCAAGTTTGATATTACCTGAAACCAAATAAGATTTATTTCTTATATAACATCTTAATTTTCCAAATATAAAAATAGTCAGTGATGGCGTCCTAGCAGTGAAAAAATTCACTGCTATGGGCTCCTTCACCCTAAAAAAATTAAATATTCAACAGATGCAACAAAGTGCGTGATAGGAGTGGTTATGAAAATTTTAGTCGCGGTGAAACGAGTGATTGACCATAACGTCAAGGTGCGTGTTAAAGCGGATGGCTCAGGAGTTGAGCTGGCGAATGTAAAAATGGCAATGAACCCATTTGATGAAATCGCGGTAGAAGAAGCAGTACGCTTAAAAGAAGCGGGTAAAGCCACTGAAGTTGTCGCGGTATCTATTGGCGAAGCCAGTGCACAGGACACCTTACGTAGTGCAATGGCGATTGGTGCCGACCGAGCTATTTTGATTCAACGGTCCGCAGAACTGGTATTAGAGCCATTGGATATCGCCCGTCTTTTACAGCAGGTTGTTAAACAAGAACAGCCGGATTTAATTTTGCTGGGTAAACAAGCTATCGATGACGATTGCAACCAAACCGGTCAAATGCTTTCAGCCTTATTAGGCTACGCCCAAGCTACGTTTGCTTCACAGGTAGTGGTTGAAGGTGCAAGGCTGCAAGTCACCCGTGAAATTGATGGTGGTTTGGAAACGTTATCCATGGGGTTACCCGCGATTGTGACAACGGATTTACGCTTAAATGAACCTCGCTATGCCACATTACCTAACATCATGAAAGCAAAGAAAAAACAATTAGATATTATTGATGTGGCGACATTGAACTTCAGCCCATTAGGGCAAGTGAAAACCTTAAGTATTACTGAACCAAAAAAACGTTCTGGGCAGTGCACTATGTTGAATGATGCCATTGCATTAGTCACTGAACTGCAAGCTAAAGAAGTGATTTAATAGGGAGCCTGAATATGAGCCAATTATCCGTTTTAGTCGTTGTTGAGCACGATAACCAAACCATTAAATCCTCAACATATAACAGCATAACGGCTGCGCGCGAAATCATTGCACAAGGAGGGGGTTTGCATGTCCTCGTGGCTGGAAGCCAAATAGCTTCTATTGCTCAATCTGCGGCGACGCTGAGTGGCGTAGAAAAAGTCATCACAGTGGATGCCGAGCCATTAAAGCATGCCCTTGCGGAACCAATGACTAACGCAGTCGCTGCGGTCGCACAAGGGTATAGCCACATCATTTTCCCTGCGACCACATTTGGTAAAAATATTGCACCACGAGTGGCTGCAACGTTAGGTGTTTCTCAGATTTCAGATATTACTCAGGTTGTAGATGCTCAAACGTTTGTTCGCCCGATTTATGCCGGAAACGCATTGGCAACGGTACAAAACAATGGTCATCAAGTTGTGATCACCGTAAGAAGTTCTGCTTTTTCTGGTGCCGTCGATACCCAATCCCCCGCAGTGATAGAACCCGTAGTGGTCACAGAATTAAATCAACTCTCAGAACTGACTAGCCAGTCATTAACGCAGATGAGCCGCGCAGAATTGAGTTCTGCCAAAGTGGTGATCTCTGGGGGGCGTGGTTTAAGTTCGGGGGAAAATTTTGCCTTATTGGAAACCATCGCCGATAAATTAGGTGCTGCGGTAGGTGCATCACGTGCCGCAGTGGATGCGGGGTATGTACCGAATGATTACCAAGTGGGGCAAACGGGCAAAATTGTTGCGCCTGATCTCTACATTGCGGTTGGGATCTCCGGTGCCATTCAACATATTGCGGGCATGAAAGAGAGCAAAGTGATCGTCGCGATTAACAGCGATCCAGAAGCCCCCATTTTCCAAGTGGCAGACTACGGTATCGTCGGTGATCTGTTTGAGATCTTACCTGCATTTGATAAAGCGCTGGCATAAGGAAGGACACCATGACTACCGACAATAGTGCCAATATCACGGCGTCTTCGACGCGAGAATCAATGGAATTTGATGTCCTGATTGTCGGTGGAGGACCCGCAGGATTATCGGCGGCAATTCGTCTTAAGCAACTCGCAAGCGAAACAGGTAAAGACCTTAGTGTCTGCTTAATCGATAAAGGCTCAGAGGTCGGCGCGCATATTTTATCGGGCGCGGTCATCGACCCGCGAGGTCTTAACGAGCTATTACCTGACTGGCAACAAACGGTTTCTGCATCACTCACGCCCGTTGGTGAGGACCGCTTCTTATGGCTCAAGGAGCATAAAGCTAGCAAGCTGCCATTAGCTTTGTTACCTGCCTGCCTGAAAAATCATGGCAACGTGATTGGTAGCCTTGGGCAAGTCAGTGCTGCACTTGCGGCAGAGGCTGAGCAGCTTGGCGTCGATATTTTTCCTGGATTTGCTGCCACAGATGTCCTTTTTGATGATGCAGGACAGGTGATGGGCGTGACCACAGGGGATATGGGGTTAGACAAGCAGGGTAACCCCACTGCTATGTATCAAGCGGGAATGAATCTACTGGCAAAAATGACCTTCTTTGCAGAAGGGTGTCGAGGGCAGCTAGGTAAGCAGTTAATTGCTCATTTCGACTTAGCGGTAAATCGTGGTAAGCAGACTTATGGATTAGGTTTAAAAGAAATTTGGCAGATCCCTAAAGAGCAGCATCAAGCGGGATTAGTGGTGCACTCAGTAGGGTGGCCTCTCGATAATCAAACCTACGGAGGTGGATTTGCGTATCACTACGGGGAAAATTTGGTTGCGGTGGGGCTGGTGGTCGGGCTGAATTATGAAAATCCGTATTTGTCCCCGTTTGAGGAGTTCCAGCGTTTAAAGACCCATCCTGCATTTAGTGAGTTTCTACAAGGTGGTGAGCGAATCAGTTATGGTGCACGTACCATGGTTGCTGGGGGCTTACCTGCTCTGCCTGAATTAAGTTTCCCCGGTGGTGCATTGATAGGGGATGATGCGGGATTCTTGAATGCGGCACGGATTAAAGGCAGTCACTGCGCAGTGAAAAGTGGCATGCTAGCCGCTGAAGCACTATTTGACGCATTTGCCGACGATCAGGTCGATTACACGCAATTTACCCGCCAGTTTCAACAAAAGTTCGAACAAAGCTGGTTATATGATGAGTTATACCAAACGCGTAATTTCAAGCCTTACATGAAAAAAGGGCTGGTGCTCGGATCATTGCTATTTGGGGCTGAGCAATGGTTATTAAAAGGGCGCACCCCATGGTCGTTAAAGCTTAAAATGGATGACCATCAAGGGCTTAAACCTGCAAGCCAATTTGAGCCAATATCTTATCCGAAGCCGGATGGTAAATTAACGTTTGATAAGCCGTCATCGGTATTTTTATCGAATACTCACCATGCGGAAGAGCAACCTTGCCATCTACGCTTGAAAGATATTGAAATACCTATTCGTGTCAATTTATCCATTTACGCTTCACCGGAAACTCGGTATTGCCCTGCGGGGGTCTATGAAGTTGTGAATATACAGCAGCAGGAAAAACTGCAAATAAATGCGCAAAATTGCCTGCATTGCAAAGCCTGTGACATTAAAGACCCTCTGCAAAATATTACGTGGACAGCACCGCAAGGGGGAGAAGGACCGATTTATCAAGGTATGTAGTTTTGTTGTGATGTTGATGTGTTGATACCACTGTAATTTCTGTGATGTGGAAATTATCGAGGTATATTATTGTGTTATCAGTCGTTTTGGGGCAGAAGTGCCCCATTTTTTATGGCAGAAAAGTTAGTTTTCAATGCGAGAATGTAATTTCAATTTATAGCGAGAACCTGCGCTGATCATATTGACGTAACTGATCAATATGTTGCCTGTCCATGTCCGGCGGCTGAGTTGTAAACAAGGGGCATTTTCTTTGATGGATAGGGCTTGAGCAAGCGTTTTACTTGCTAGGATAGCCTCAATCGTGTGCTCCATTTCACTGACAGGAAAGTGGCGTTGCAAATAGCCGCTAGGGGTTTCAGTATGACCAAACTGCTGCTGAACAAATTCAGGAACAAGTTCATGATTAACAAAGCGTTCTTCCAACATCAGTGGAATATCATTTTCAAAATGCAGCATTTTACAGTAACCAATGTTACTGCCTTCCGTGACACCGAGTTGCAAGGCGATGTCTGCTGTCGCAGGAATGACCTTTAATTGTAATTGGTGACCTGCATATTTATTTCCACTAACCGAAATTTCATCAAAAATATCAAACGCTTTGGTTACAGGAAGTTCATGTTTTTGGGTAGCGACAAACGTACCTTTCCCTGCAATACGATTCAAGATACCTTTCTGACTCAGCTCAGAAATCGCTTTATTCACCGTCATACGGCTAACATTAAATTGGGCGCATAGCTCAAGCTCTGTGGGGATTTGAGTTTCGGGTTTAAAAATCCCTAAATCAATACTCCGCAAAATGTAAGATTGAATTTGCTTGTAGGCCGGTTTTGATGTCATCACATTTATTCAAATTTGTCGTTAACGGTAGGTATAAAATAATCTATTTTTTGGGACTCATGGCATTCAAAATAACGCATAGGCGCCAGTCTAACAGTAATTATTTCCTTTACTAGAGTTGGGTCTCATTTTAAGAGTAAAACAGGTATTTACCCACTTTTTGCTGTTTTGGCTTTTAACCTGTAATTATCCGAATTGTTTTATTATAAGACAACTTTGACTAGGGCAATATACCTTTATTTATTATCATAATATTAAATTAACTATAACAAATAGGCATCATTAATGGGTGTTCAATATTTTCAGGTTAAGCTAATCCAGTGCGACTATAAACATGTTTCACCAATGGGCATGGTAAGGCTAATTACATCGGATAAAGTGTTTTTCTTCAATGCTGAGGATTTTGAAAATAGCCAAATATTTTTGGAACGATTACAAAAAGATGACACATTGATTATCTCTGCTGAACAACTGAATGACGGTAGTTATTGGCTAAATTGGGTTTATCATCCTGAGTATGGACGCTTGGAACCAGACAGAAATCTTAAGTTTGACAAAGGATTAGTGAAACAATACCTGCTGTCTTTAGGGCTTACAGCTCTCTTTATACCTGCCTATTTTTGTCTATTTACTGATGAAGATAGTGTGTGGTTAATTGTTATTGCATCATTACTCGCGATGGCTGCCTTCACGGGGGCTGTTTTGTTGTATATGTGTATTTCACAGACCTTCACCATTTTTAGCAGAAAACGAAAAGCAATTTTGCGCGCCCTAGATTTGGTGATTGATGGTAAGTTTCAGGTATTGTCTGGCGAAAATCTGATCCAGATTGAGGGAATTAAAAATCCAAAATCTAAATCACTTAAAATAAACGCAACTTTGGATAAATTGCCCCCTGAACCATCTTTGAGCGTGACAAAGGGCAACGTTAACCTCAAAAACATCAATATTATTGAATACTATTATCGTGGCAATACGACTATTCGCCATGAAGTCGAGTTGCAGGTGAATAAAAGCCATTTGAATTTAAAATTAGATGGCGCGAAACCTTTCTTTAATAATCATAGTTTTTTTCTGGCTCAGGGTGATGAGGTTGAGGTTTATCACTCTAAATTATCGGAAAACCAGCCTGATAACGTGGTGTTTGGGGTATTCAACTATCAAGATAATTTAGCCTATACCTTATCTGCTCGAAACATGGCGCAGGAGCGAGGATTGTATTTAGGATTATGGTGGATTACCGGCATTATTTTGGCATTGTTGCTGGCAGTGTTTGGGGCTATTTCCATTATGGAGATTCAAGACCGAGGTGGTCACTGGGACTCATGGGATTGGCTATATCTACTGGATAATGATTTGATATTTATCGGATTTGCTAGCTCAATAACACTTGGCATCTGCTTTTTAATCGCTTTGGGGATGGCGGCATATTATCAGTTTTCTAAACGCGGTCGTGCCTACTATCAAACTCAAGCCATTTTGAGCACATTACGTCGCCAACAAGGTAAAGATGGTTACGTTATGGAGGTACGCTAATGAATCCATTTCTGAGTTGGCGATTTCTGGTGACGGGCGCCATTTTTTTTGTGTGCCTAGGGGGGACGCTATTTTTGGTATTCCGTGGGGATGATAGCCCCTGGAGATGGAAAGATAATTACCAAGAGAGCAGTGCCTATATTGCGGATTATGATTATGCCAAAACCTATCCGGCGAAAAATGGCACGCTGATAATTACTCAGAAAAATCGTCGCTCGTCATATTATTACAATCGTCTCGATGCGTATGCGTCTGGCAGAGAAGACCGTTATCAGGTGTTATTTGCGAATCAAGAAGGTGTGCGTTTCATCACCCAAGATGACAACAGCTTTTATAATGTGGTGTGTGATGATACTCAGTGTCTATTAATGGTGCGGGGTGGGTATCGCACCGTGAATTTATCTGACTATTCAGTGGGACCATTAACCCCTTGGAAAGAGGGTGATGGAGAATATGTTTATTCGGCAATCACTGGGAATATTTACCAAAGTAGTCCGGGTGAGCCTTACGTGCTGATAGATAGTCAAAATATTTTTACCAGTGCAGACAAAGGGTTAACATGGCAATATTTGATGAATCCTCGCGAGTTAGTGAAACGCTTTTATCCTGAAGAGATCGCTGACAACTCCACGTTTTCATATGCTGTGCATCATGGCAATGTAGTGATGTGGTATAGCTACGGTAACGAAATGGGCTCCCTTGAAGTGGTGGTCAATATTGCCCAAAAAACGGTGGTGAGCCATCGGTGGCTACCGATTCGTATCAACGAAGCCGCCCAAAATCTGAAAGGGGACATTTACCTGATTGCGCAGGAGCCTTCGCGCAGATTATTTTCTCTGTATCAGTATCAAAATGGTGATTTTAGGTTGATCAGGGAGGCGGGTTATAACCATTTGCAAGATATGAAAGTTGCCAATGATGGTTTGCTTGTGGCGGAATATGCCAGAGGTGCTCTGCAATATTTAACGCTCGACTTTGCTAGCGGTCAGTTACATCGTCGTTCTGACTTAGAATGGTATAACAAATTATTTATTCCTGAGCTGCAAGGATTTATTGAGCTATCAACCGATTATAGTGATGAATCCGCGTTGGCTGCGGGAACACAACTTCGTTATCGTACAGCGTATTAATTTAAGGCGATGGAATAGGGGCATTGTGCCCCTATTGATGATAGGCAGGCTATGGTCGTTTTTTGGGAAGTAAAATCACTGCGGTGGCGGCAATCACGGCGACGATAGAAAACGCAATAAAGTTCCAACTGGTGGCAATTCCTAAGCTCGCGATATACGCGCCGAACATCGGACCGGTCATGGCACCAATGCGTGAAAAACTTAATGCCCATCCAGTGGCGGATGCGCGCGCTTTTGATGGATAGTAATTGGCAATGTAACCCGTCAAAATCAACGCTGCGGAAATACTACCAACCCCTGCAAATGCCACAAGTAGGTAGTTAATATAAATATTTTGTTTGAAAACCATGCAGCCAATTCCGATTGCCCCTAATAGGAAGAAAAAGGCAACAGACCCTCGAACGCCACGCTTATCGGCGATTTTTCCTAAGAATAACCCGCCTAATGCTGACGCTAAGCTAAATACGACTAAAAAGGTTAAGCTGGAGCCTAAGTTATAACCTTCCTTACGCATGATGGAAGGTAGCCACGTATTTAAGCCATATACCAGCAACATGCCGCAGAACAACGCTACCCAAAAACAGGCTGTTGCGCGCAAATGAGTCCACGCAAAAACCACGGAGACTATCTCTTTTAAGCGTTGAGGCTGCTGTTTTTGTTGTGCGGGCGGTGCTTGATATTCAACATCTAATGTTTGTGCTAGTGATTGTGCTTCAGCATGACGACCTTTATGGGTGAGGAATTCTAAGGATTCAGGTAATAGGCGAGCCATGGGCCAAACGAGCAAGAGTGGTAAAGCGCCAAAGCCAATAACACTGCGCCAACCAAATTGTTCCAGTAGCCACATTGCGACCAGTGCTGCGCAGAGGATCCCAAGCGAGTAGCCAGAATACATAATCCCGTAGTTAAATGAGCGTTTTTCAGCGGGAGAATATTCGATGGTCAATGCTGCGGCGACAGGGATCACCCCTCCTAAGCCAATACCACCAATAAAGCGCATAAGCCCAAATATCCAAGGCGTAGGTGCAAGAGCCGCAGCGAGCATTGTCAGTGAAAACAAGGTAACACAGGCCAAAAGCATGCGACGACGACCATAGAGTTCACTCAGTGTTCCGATAATAAATGCTCCAAAAAACATACCGACTAAGGCGTAGCTACTGAGAGCACCAAGCTCTAACGGGGTAAGATTCCATTGTTTGTATTCTGCGAGCGTCGGTAGAACGGCGCCCATCACGCCGACATCATAACCTTCAAATAAAATACTCATCCAGCAGATCAATAACACTTTTGAGGTGGTTTTAGTGGAGCCAAAAGATTTAATGGCGACGGTCTCTGTTGTCATGCTTCACTCTCTTATTGGGTGCTTAATTTTGTCGAATGCAGAGTTGCAGGTGTTGTTATTATTTAAATTGCCACCCATACACTCATCTTTTCTGCAAAAAATGATAATTGAAAGTGTTAATAAAAGGTTAAATTAATGCAGTAAATGGATAGGGTTTGCAGTAAACATGAAATACGGGCAGAAACGGGGAATTAAACAGTGAAATGAAGCTCTAATATTACATTGCAGTTATGTTATCGATTAATAAAAGGTGTGGTATGAATTTAAAAGCAGTATGTCTCGTTGGGTTTGCGATTGCGGCATTACCGATGTTGTCGTCAGCAAAATCGACCTCAGCATTAAAATCCCCAGAAAAAAACGTACTATGCGATAAGTATGTCTGCTTTAGCGCCAAAGATGGGGTATCTACGGAGCTGACTAAGAAGTATTTAGGTGATAAACGCGCGAAAGTAATTGAGCAAGGTGGCGATTTTGATAAAACGGCCATGACGTTTGCCAATGGGATTTTCTGCGATATTAATGAGCAGAAGTGCCATATCGACCGTTACTTTGACGCGGATGGAAAGCGCAGTGCGGTATCGAAAGAGTATACTCACAAGCTATTTGAAAAATAATGTTTAGAGTGAAATTATTAAATTGATATCATTAAGTAAAGCCTTTGTATAAGGCTTTACTTAATTCAAATATATTCTCAGTGAAATGACTTTTTAACGTTAATAAATTAATTTTAAAATCACTATTTATTATTTAATTATAAAACAAAATCAAATTATTAACGTTTATTTAATAGTTGTTTATCTAAATAATATTGTGACCATAATCATAGTGTGAGGGGTTATTTAACACATTTTGTGATGAAGATACAAATAACAGACAATTGCTATTAAATTCATCTGAAAATTGTTATATACCATACTCAAGGTTGTACTAATTCCTTACTGATGGGAGTCCTAGTATGTTTCTTTTAAGTGAGTTACTCATGTCGAGGCGCTTCTTCTATCTGAAGAAATGGTTCAATATTGATATTTCTTTAGCTTATTTTTTTCCGCACAAATAACCTTTCTTTTTTCTCTCTCCCAAGATCTATTCGCTTATTTTTATAAGTTCGAATTTCTGTTTTTATTATT